>CAMWRB010000069.1 GCA_947176545.1 uncultured Porphyromonadaceae bacterium | reverse complement strand
GGATATAAAAGCTCTGCGGGAAGCAAATTCGGGCGAATGGGAGCTATATTCGGTAAATTAACAGGTAAACTAAATTACCTGGATTACATAATGATGGGAGTATCAGCCTTTCAGACCGGTAAAAAGATGTTAGGCTTTTTACGTAAGAAATAATTTATACTGCAAAGTTTTTTCAAGGGAAACAGACCATTTCTCTCATAACATATCAACGTTAAGATGAAAGATTATATCTCGTTGCGACTCATGTTTGAACCGTGCAACAGTGACATCACGGATTTGATGGCTTCATATCTTGCAGATGTAGGATATGAATCGTTTGTAGCCGAGGAGAATTGTATGACGGCCTATATAGAAGCTTCAGCTTATAATGAAAGCGTACTTGCCGAGATTATTACCGGATTTCCAATGCAGACGGATGTCAGCTATGTGGCGGAATTTGTAGAGGGAAAAGATTGGAATGAGGAATGGGAACGTAATTATTTCCAGCCAATTGTGATAGATGACCAATGTGTGATACACAGCACTTTCCATCAGAATGTACCGAAGGCTGAATACGACATAATCATTGACCCGAAGATGGCTTTCGGCACCGGGCATCATGCGACGACCTGCATGATGATACGTGGTCTGCTGTCAATCGATTTGAAAGGAAAGTCCGTAATAGACATGGGGACGGGAACCGGGATTCTGGCCATTCTCTCTTCAATGAGAGGCGCATCACCGGTAGTGGGTATTGAAATAGACTCGGGTGCATGCATCAATGCGCGTGACAATGTCTCTCTTAACGGTCAATCAGTACAAATTATAGAGGGAGATTCAAGTTCGTTGGCTTCCTGTGAAGCAGCCGATGTGTTCTTAGCCAACATCAACCGAAATATTATTCTTGCTGATTTGCCAAGATATGTAGAAGCGATTAAAGCAGGAGGACATCTGCTTTTGAGTGGTTTTTACGAAAAGGATATTCCCCTGATATTGAAAGCGGCATCAGTGTATGGATTGGTTGAAGTAAATAGATATAAAATGGGAGAAGACTGGGCATCCTTACATATGAGGAAATGTATTCAGTGATGGCTTTACAGAATCGATTAAGTCGCTCATAGGGAACCGGAAGCAGGGATATGCAAATTATGAAATTGTACTCTGAATAGTAAAATTCGGATAAGGGAAAAATATGATGGTGTGTCAATCTTATATATTTTGACACACCATCAATACTTTTTTAATAATCAAGTGAAACCATGCTAAGCACTGCGTTACGCATTAATTGAGCATCATTCCTACTCCGGCTATAACGGTATACGCGTGAGCGAACTGGCGTATGTATGTAATTGTGGAGCTTTTAGGTGACTTTAGCTGAGTACATTCAGATTTCACTTGTTTAGAGCTTGAAGTAGACGTTTTCGTCATAGGCAAAGATTTTATAGATTACACTATAATAACGCCATTGATTCAATTTTATTTAATAACGATATAAAAAAATTGAATATTTTAGACTCTAATCCGGAAGAAATGTTATAAAACTTAAAACGCATCGCCTGAATCACGATTGGGATTTAAGCGATACGTTACTTATAGACAAAATTGAGTGAGAATGGTAGCGGGAGGACTTTACCAAAGTCCGTGTATGCAGTTTTCATCACACGGTTAGAGCGATATCTTTTTCGCTTGCCAGCCGTCTGAGATTGATGATGGCATATCTCATTCTACCAAGAGCGGTGTTGATACTCACACCGGTATTTTGCGCAATCTCTTTGAATGAAAGATTGGCGTAATATCTCAGTTTGAGTACTTCCTTTTGTAAATCCGGAAGCTGCTCAATCAGTGTTCGGATATCATTTGTAATTTGCTCGGAGATAATGTTATCTTCGATAGTAGCCTCACACAATTCTTTAGAATTAAGAATATTGTAATCTTCGATGTCGGTGCTCTGCAGATTCTCTGCTTTCTCCTGACGATAGTGGTCTATTATAAGATTGTGAGCAATACGGGATATCCATGCAGGGAATTTACCATTCTCTGTATATCGTCCTTGCTTAATGGTCATAATAGCCTTGACAAATGTTTCCTGGAATATGTCATTAGCCACATCCTCCTGTTTTACGATGCGCAGGATGTAATTGAATACTCGTTCTTTGTGACGTTTGAGAAGGATGTCAAATGCATCATTGCTACCATTCTCATAAGCCTTGACCAGCTGCTCGTCAGTCATGCTTTTGTATTTTGCCATTTTTTCTCTATTGATTGGTTGGGTAGAGGTATATTCTATAGGCAGACGGTTTTCTAAAGTGTGATTTTAATTATGGGTTTATATCTTTTTTCTTTTCTAATGCAAATATAGTCAAAAATCGCGCCAGAAACAAATTTTGGCACTCATATTTATCATAAAAAATGTTAATGACACAATAAAATCCGAAATGCGCAGTTTCCACTTCGCATGAATTACCTCCTGCGGGATTTATCACCTGCCGGAGAACATTCCGGTAAGGGATTCATATAATAATACTCCTGTGAGTACCATTAAGCATCAGAATATACAAACCGTTAGGTAGAACAAAGATTGAGTTGCCGTTGCTGTATGAAGATGATACGAGTCTGCCGTCCAAAGTATAGATAGTCAATGTCCCTATATAATTCTCAATATGTAGCGTTGAGTCATATACACTGATTGCAACATCTTTCGTAATGTCCGTGGTTATACCGGAGGGGAAATTATGACTCTCATGAATATTGAGAAAGCGCTCCCAGTATGTGGCCAGGGCATATACACGTCGGTAGCCATCCATGACATAGAGAGTAGCATAATCCTCTACATATTTCGGAAATGTATTGATGGTAATGGTCGGAGGGATTGGTGAGCGCATATAGATTATCATCAATGCCGGACAGTTTTCAAAGGCATATGTGCCAATCGTGTGTACCTTGTTATCAATCTCAATCTCCTGCAAGCCGATGCAGTTTGCAAATGCCCTGTCCCCTATCTCAGTCACTCCGCTTATGTTGATTTTTGTTAACGATACGTTGTTTTCAAAGACGCCTTCTCCTATTACAGCAGATGAGTTATTGAAAAAGATGTGTTGCAATCCGTCTCCTGTAAAGGCATATTTGTCAATCAGTGTCAGGTTTTCAGGGAATGTGATTCCGGTCAGAGAGTGACAATTGGCAAACGCTCTCTCCCCTATTTCTGTAAGTGAGTCGGTGAAGATGACTTGGGATAGAGATGAACAGTCAGCAAATGTAGCGTTCTCAATTCTTTGGAGATTGTTAGGAAGAGTAACCCTTCGTATCGAGGTGCATCCGAAGAAAACCCCCTCACCCCACTTGGCGTCAATGATAGAAAGGTCAAGGTCGGTTATAGATGTACAACCTTCGAAAGCGTTATCACCAATATATTCCGTATCAGCTGAAACGGGTAATTCAGTCAGAGAGTTACAATTACGGAATGCATTATGCCTGATTGTCTTAATGTCTCCCTTTATTTTCAAATCCTTGAGGGCAATGCAGTTACAGAAAGAGAAAGTCTCAATTTCCGTAACGGACGATGGAATCTCTATGCCAGTAAGGGATTTGCAGCCATAAAAAGTATATTCCGGAACTTCAGTCATGTCGTTTGTCAGAATGACTGAGCTTAGGGTTTCGCATCCGTAGAATACATAATTGCCGAAATCTTTAACATTCTCCGGAATAATGATATTGGCAAGAGCCGTGCAATTCTGAAAGCAAGCATCTCCCAATGATTGCAAAGAGTGAGGCAGTCTAACGGTCTCGATACATGAATTTCCGTAAAAAGCCAACTCGTCAAGATAAATAATTCCCTCTTCAATAGTGACGGAAGTCGTCTGCTGTAATTCCGTAAATGCTTGATAACCTATACCCTCCACTTTGTATGTTATGTCGTCGAGTTGAAACGAACCGGGGATGACAAGCTCTTGGACGTCTTCCTCTTCTTTTATTTGGCAAACTTCAAGTATGTTATTTTCTGTAGAAATAACTGTAAAATCGATGTTATTATACGTAATAATTTCTCCTGCGAAAGCGGAAAAAGTAGCGAGAAGAGACAAGGATGTCAGAAGAGTTCTATTCATATCACGCAAAATTAATAAAAAATGGCAATAACAGAAGCGAATAATCTAAAAGATAGCTATTTTTTGATTATCTTTGCGTTCAGGATGCATCAACAGGACCTTCCTTGATATTCAAAAATCGCTCAGAAACCCAATAGTGCGATTGAAGTATCGGGAGAACCGTTGTTGAAACAGATAATAATAAATTGCTATATAGGTCTAACTATGACAGAGATTAAAGAAGAAATACCTGTTGAAGAGGGTGGTCTGAACTTTATCGAACAGGAGATAAAAGAGGATTTGGCAGCCGGTAAGAACGGAGGAAGATTGAGTACACGTTTTCCCCCGGAACCCAACGGCTACTTGCACATCGGTCATGCAAAAGCTTTTATCATGGACTTTGGCGCGGCTGAAAAATTCGGGGGGACCTGCAATCTTCGTTTTGATGACACAAATCCCCAGAAAGAGGATACCGAATATGTAGAAGCTATCAAGCGCGATATTCATTGGCTTGGCTATGATTGGGGTGACCGCCTGTATTATGCGAGCGATTATTTCCCTCAGCTGTATGATTTGGCTGTACGTATGATTAAAGAGGGTAAGGCATATGTTGATGAGCAGACCTCCGAGGAGATTGCCGCTCAGAAAGGCACTCCTACCCAGCCCGGAGTGGACAGTCCTTATCGAAATCGTCCAATAGAGGAAAATCTTGACCTGTTCCAAAGAATGAATGCGGGTGAATTTCCTGATGGTGCGATGGTGCTTCGTGCCAAGATAGATATGGCGAGCAGCAACATGCATTTCCGTGACCCGATAATGTATCGCATCATTCATACTCCTCACTGGCGTACGGGTGAAAAGTGGAAAGTCTACCCCATGTATGATTTTGCTCACGGTCAGAGCGACTACTTCGAGGGTGTCACTCACTCCATTTGTACATTGGAATTTGTACCTCACCGTCCCCTTTATGAATATTTTGTCAAGGAACTTGCCGACGAGTCCTATTGTCCGCGACAGATAGAGTTCAATCGACTGAACCTGACCTATACGGTAATGTCCAAACGCAAGCTTCTGCAACTTGTGAAAGAGGGGCTTGTAAGAGGTTGGGATGACCCCCGTATGCCAACCATATGCGGTCTGCGTCGTCGCGGATATACCCCATCCTCTATCAAGGACTTTGTCAATCGTATAGGTTATACACGTTATGAGGCTCTCAATCATATTGAATTGCTTGAACACTCGGTGCGTGAAGACCTCAATAAGACAGCTACTCGTGTCAGCGTTGTTCAGAATCCGGTCAAGCTGATACTGACCAATTATCCTGAAGGTAAGACTGAGATGATGTCGATGGAAAATAATCCTGAGAATCCTTCAGAAGGTAAGCATGAGATGCCTTTCACACGTGAGTTGTGGATTGAACGAGAAGACTTTATGGAAAATCCTCCCAAAAAATTCTTCCGTCTCTCTCCGGATAAGGAGGTTCGTCTGAAGGGAGCTTACATTATAAAATGTACGGGTGTTAAAAAGAATGAAAATGGTGAGATAGAGGAGATATATGCTGAATATTATCCCGACACTCTCAGCGGAATGCCCGGGTCAGACAGAAAAGTCAAGGGGACGTTGCATTGGGTAAGTGTTCCAACAGCTGTGTGTGCAGAGGTGCGTGATTATGACCGGCTGTTTGCTGTTGAGGACCCCTCATCGGCCGAAGGTGATTTTCGTGACCTTTTGAATCCGGAGTCTCTGAAGATACGTGAAAATGTCATGCTTGAACCTTGGCTTGCCGAAAGAATCAAAGCAGGCGACCATTATCAGTTCCAGCGATTGGGATATTATACCGTGGACCCGGACTCAACTCAGGAGCATCCGGTATTCAACAAGACAATCGGTCTGAAGGATACGTGGGCTAAAATGATGAAGAAATAATATTCACCGGTGTCAATCAGATAAAAATGAGTATAAAGCACTAAATTGATGATTTGCGTCTAAGCAATAATCCAATTCTGATACCATTTTATTAAATTATGTTAAATTCGAATACGATATTATGTCGTATTCGATTTTTTTATTTATTTTGCAGTCTTCTTTTGAAGATTGATAGTATCATACCGGGGATGACTGGCTTTGACAGCGTGTAGACACGGTAGGTAAGCATGCAGAGTTTTGATGCTGAAACTCTATAATCGCAACAGTATCAACCTATAATTGGCGAAAATAACAATTACGCTCTCGCTGCGTAATCCGAATAGAGTAGGATTCCTTAATTTGCGACACAGGGTTGCAAACGAGACATCACCCCATTGCCCCGTTCCGAGACGTTTGGAAAAGGTGGTGCTAAGAAAATCGGAAATAGGATAGACGAAGTCTTGCCGTCTGTCCGAGATATAAAGACTAAGGATATGATTGGTTGTCGTGAGCTTGTCATATCTCGAAAATCAATTCACAGACTAAGCATGTAGAAAGCCCATTGGGTCCACGTTTGGACGAGGGTTCAATCCCCTCCATCTCCACAACCTCTGCTGAAAATCAATCATTTACAAAATGATGGGGCAGAAAGTGGGGCAGAAATAAAGAAAACGTCCTTTTTGGGGCGTTTTCTTGTTTCTATCAGGAGCGTTTCCCAACGACCCTGACCCATAATAAACCAAAATGTGAAATGCCTACTATTCTACTATTATTTTTGATTTCTGATTATTTTAATAAGCCATATCAC
>CAMWRB010000068.1 GCA_947176545.1 uncultured Porphyromonadaceae bacterium | reverse complement strand
CTTCAAGACTGAACGCGGTTACATCCCCGACATCATCACCGAACAGGGCGAAGGTTTCCTGATGGCAGACAGAACCAAAAAGAATGACGACGGGTCATTTTATATCGAGAACGGCCGCTATACCACTTGTGATGACCATGAACATCCACACTTCTACTTTCAGATAACCCGTGGCAAGATGCGTCCGCAGAAAGATGTAGTCACCGGTCCGGGCTATATGGTATTAGCGGATGTACCGCTGCCGCTGGCTCTCCCCTTCGGCTTCTTTCCGTTCAATAAGGAATATTCTTCGGGCGTCATCTTCCCCTCATTCGGTGAGGACTATAACCGTGGATTCTATATGCGCGACGGCGGTTACTATTTCGCATTCAGCGATTATGTAGACCTTGCCCTGCGCGGTGAGATTTATACCAAAGGCTCGTGGGGGGTCTCGGGACGCGCCAATTATGTGAAGAGATATAAGTTTCGCGGTTCGTTCGACATATCTTACATCACCACAATCACCGGTGACAAGGGTATGCCTGACTATTCGAAACAAAACAACTTTCAGGTCATCTGGAATCACTCGATGGACCCGAAAGCCAATCCGAATATGAGTTTCTCGGCCGCCGTCAATTTCACCACGTCGGGATATACGCGCAATGACCTCAACTCCTACTATAACAGCTCGTTTACGGAAAATACCAAATCCTCCTCCGTCAATATGACATATCGCTTTCCGGGGACGAAATGGAGTCTCTCCACAACAGCGAGTCTGTCACAGCGCACTCAGGACAGTACACTCTCCGTCTCGTTCCCCAATCTGAATGTCAATCTGTCGCAGGTCGCTCCGTTCAAACGCAAACGTGCCGTGGGTGGAGAGCGTTGGTATGAAAAGATTAAATTGTCATACTCCGGACAATTTCAGAACTCACTGACGGCAAAACAGAATGTTTTCTTTAAGAAGTCATTGCTGAAGGACTGGCGCAACGGCATGAAACATAATGTGCCTGTAAGCGCCACCTTCTCACTGCTGAAATACATCAATGTCTCCCCCTCCATCAATCTCAACGACCGCATGTACACGTCCAAGATTGAGCGTCAGTGGAATCCGAATGCCTCTGCTGAAGTATGCGACACCACCTACGGTTTCTACAACCTGTTCGACTTTAACGCCTCGATATCGCTTGACACAAAGATATACGGCTTCTACAAGCCGATGCGTTTTCTGGGGGATAAGATACAGATGATACGCCATGTCATGACACCGACTCTATCCTTTTCAGGAGCACCTGACTTCAGCGCTCCGGGCTGGGGAGTGTTCGGACAATATGAATATGTGAACGCTCAGGGCAATACCGAAATCCGTAAATATAACAAATTCTCTCACGGAGTATTCGGAGCACCGACAGCCGGCACATCGGCCGTGCTGAGCTTCAATCTGGCCAATAATCTGGAGATGAAAGTAAAGTCTGACAAAGACTCTACAGGCATGAAGAAAATCTCTCTGATAGAGAACTTCTCCATCGGACAAAGCTATAACTTCGCTGCCGACTCATTGAACTGGAGCAACCTCAGCACCTCCATCCTGCTGAGACTCGTCAAGAACTTCAATCTCAATCTTTCCGCCACCTGGGACCCGTATACTTATCAACTCAGCCCGTCGGGTACGCCGGTCAAGGTCAATGTTCCACGATGGAAGGCCCACAAGGGGTGGGTGCGCCTCGCTTCGACGGGCACGTCATTCTCATATACATTCAGTAACGACACTTTCCGCAAGAAAAAAGATAATAACAACAACGATAACAATAACAATGACGGAACGGATACGGATGACCCGACGTTTGCAGACAACGAATTTGTAGAGGATAGAGCGGAACGTCGCAGACGCGAACGCCGGGAGGCGCGAGAGGAGATGCAGGCCGCCGACGCTGACGGTTATACTCCGTGGGAATGCCCGTGGAGCCTGACTGTCAACTATTCTGTCAATTACGGTTATGGAGAGTTCGATAAGGAGCGGCTCGAATACCGCGGCCGCTTTAATCAGAATTTATCCTTCTCGGGAAATATCCGACCAACCAAAAACTGGAACTTCTCATTATCGGCATCCTACGATTTCAATGCTCACAAGATAGCCTACATGAACTGCTCCGTGACGCGTGACCTGCACTGCTTCACGATGACGGCGTCCTTTGTGCCGGTAGGACCGTACAAATCGTACAACTTCACCATCGCTGTCAAGTCGTCTCTGCTCAAGGACCTCAAGTATGACAAGCGCTCTTCAAACCAGAACGGAGTAAGCTGGTAACGGCTTGTGACACATAATCAGAAGTCAGGACCGAAGCGCGGGAATTTTTGCCATATATACACGAACACAATAGTCAGCAAATAAGTCGCCGGCGCGAATATTATCCGGAATATTCCCTGCTGTATATCGAGATACTGAAAATTAACGGCCGCAATCATTTGCAGGACGAAGAGGTGGAATATGTATATATCGAGTGAATACTTTCTGCCGATAGAATCAGCCACACTCCCGCGTCCCCAATTCGGATACTTGACAGCGGTCAGCAGCATTAAGGCAGACAGGGGCATGGTTGTTATGATATAGTCTCCTTTGAGCAAATGACCTCCTCTCATTATCAGGAAGGTCTCAGCCACTGACAATATCAGCAGCAAACAGGTGAGCAGAGCGGGAGATTTAACCCGACGCAACAATGCCGCGCCATACTGACGCATCAACCATCCGATACCGAAACAAGTCACGCCGGTGGTCAGGAAATTGCGGGACAATGTGAGCTTGTTTGGCAGGAATGAGAATAGAAATTGATACGTTCCGGCAGCTAATCCGAACAATAAGAAGAGCGGTATACACCACCACAACCACTTAAGCCGGTCCACACGCAATGCCAATATCACCAAAATCAATGTCTCTACATAAGCATTCAGATACCACAGGTGTGTTCCCAGACCGTCCCCGATTGTTATAAAAGCTACAATCTCCCGCAGCGATTTCAGCGGCAACATATCCTCCGGCAGATAAAAAGCGATATAATAAAATAGATTGGCATAAATTGTTATCCGGAAAATCCTGGAGAGAGACCTGACACATCTGTCGATAGCACCCTCCTTATCGGGCGTAAAAAGAAAATAACCCGATATCATGAAAAAGAATGGTACAGCCGTATGGATGACGGGATATAGTATCCTGCTGTCAAGTCTGCAATGAATACAGACTACGAAGAAAGCTCCCAATGCCTTGAGAATATATATAGATGCCACTCCCTTGTCCCGGGATTGTAAGTAAGTCCCGTCAGGACGAAGCTCAGTTGTGAAAGTGTCTATGACCGAAGATTGATTATTTTCATACATACTTGATTACCAATTAATCCCGATTATGAAAGCTTATGATAAAGCGTACACTGCTTAATATTCGACAATATCAAAATACAAATATAGCAAATTATCGAAATAACAATCTATGCTCAAAACATTGCAATATACAGAATTTTTGTTACCTTTGTAATGATTTAGCGACTTTTTATCATGGCCTCATCCTTAAGTTCAATCCTGTCAAATATAAAATCGAAGGTATCTGAGCTTGAGGACGGACGACAAAAGCTGGCTGAGCAATGCGCGGAGCTTGAGCGTAAGAATGCGTCACTGATGCAGGACCTTCAGGAGGCACGGAAGGCACTCGAGCAGTCACAACTGGAAGTTGAATATCTCCGCGTTTCATACCGTCTGGCCAAGGATGAAAACAGCCTGATAGAGACCCGTCGCAAAATCTCCTCAATCATCCGTCGGATTGACAAGGCAATAGCTCTTGCTACCGACGACCCCTCTCTCTGACACACGCGTTATGGCCCAAAGCAAGAACGTTAGAATGAAAATCAACATAGCGGGAGAAGAACTCCTTCTCACCGTACCTTTCTCAAGTCAAGATATAGTCCGACAGACCGAACAGGCTATCGGCGACCTGTACAGAGGCTGGAGAATAGAGTTTCCGAAGAAGAGCACTACCGAACTGCTCGCGATGATAGCATATCAGTATGCTTCATATTATCTCGACCTGCGTCATCGATATGACAATGCGATAGCAGCGGCTCAGGACACAGAACTACTTTTGGACTCTCTGCTGAATAAAGATACTAACTGAACTGTCCGGGACATGGTGCGTGTGGATACAAAAACGTTGAATTCCAATCATTAATATCCACATAAATAACATACCATGGAGATAGTAATTGCAATACTGGCGCTGGTCATCGGACTGGCAATAGGATACTACATCACAACTGTATTCACTAAAAAATCCGCCTCATCTCAGGCCAACATTATCCTTGACGAGGCTAAACGCGAAGCTGACGTCATTATGGAGAAATCCAAACTCAAAGCTCGCGAGGAGGAACTCAAAATCATCAATGACGCGGAGCGCACTGCGTCACAACGTCTGTCAAAAGTACAATCTTCCGAGGCACGCGCCAAACAGCGCGAAATCCAGCTAAATCAGATGCAGGGTGACCTCAACCGCAAGAAAAAGGAGATTGACTCCAAAGAGAATCAACTGCGTGAACGAGACCAGCAGCTCGACGAACGCGACTCTCATCTTGACGCCAGACAGCATCAGCTTGACAACCGCAATATCGAACTGGATGCACTCGTAGCCGAAGCCCGCACTCAACTCGAGAAACTATCGGGACTCTCTGCCGAAGAGGCCAAGGAGAAACTTGTCGAATCGCTCAAAGATGAGGCAAAGACACAGGCGCAGGGATATATCAATGACATCATGGACGATGCAAAACTTACCGCCTCCAAAGAGGCCAAACGTATCGTCATACAGTCAATCCAGCGTGTAGCGACCGAGACCGCGGTAGAAAATTCCGTAACGGTATTCCACATAGACAACGACGAAATCAAAGGTCGTATAATCGGTCGTGAGGGCCGCAATATCCGTGCACTTGAAGCAGCCACCGGCATTGAGATTATTGTCGACGACACTCCCGAAGCTATCGTTCTGTCCGGATTCGACCCCGTCAGAAGAGAGATAGCACGTCTGGCCCTGCATCAGCTCGTTGTCGACGGACGTATTCATCCGGCACGTATCGAAGAGGTTGTCGCCAAAGTCCGCAAGCAGGTCGAGGAAGAGATTATCGAGACCGGAAAACGCACCGCCATCGACCTGGGTATTCACGGTCTGCATCCCGAACTGATACGTATGGTCGGAAAGATGAAGTATCGTTCTTCATATGGTCAGAACCTGTTGCAGCACTCACGGGAGACCGCCAACCTGTGTGCCGTGATGGCATCCGAATTAGGGCTCAATCCGAAGAAGGCGCGTCGTGCCGGATTGTTGCATGACATAGGCAAAGTGCCCGACGATGAGCCCGAACTGCCACACGCACTCCTTGGCATGAAACTCGCCGAGAAGTTTAAGGAGAAAGCCGACATATGCAATGCTATAGGCGCACACCACGACGAAGTGGAACAGACTTCACTGCTCGCACCCATCGTGCAGGTCTGTGACGCCATATCCGGCGCCCGTCCCGGTGCTCGACGTGAGATAGTCGAGGCATACATCAAACGACTTAACGACCTCGAACAGCTTGCACTCTCATATCCCGGTGTTATCAAGACTTACGCTATCCAGGCAGGTCGAGAGCTGCGCGTCATCGTCGGTGCCGACAAGATTACAGATGAGGAGACAGAAAAGCTTAGCGCGGAAATAGCTAAAAAGATTCAGGACGAGATGACATATCCCGGACAGGTGAAAATCACTGTCATCCGCGAGACCCGTGCTGTCGCATACGCTAAATGATGAGTGAGATGCAGAATAAGTCGGAATTAAGCGAATCCTTGAGACTGCGTGGCAAACTTGCAGCGACCGACTGGCTTTCCGACATCGAGTATGTCGGTGGCACGGAGATAGTGCAGGTCGTGTTCAAGAACACACGCTCAGCCTTCTATCTCAATCCTGACAGACTTAATCTGAAGATTGGAGATTGGGTTGCTGTCGAGGCTGCTCCCGGCACCGACATAGGCAAGGTGTGTATGGTCGGCCCGCTCGTCAAGCTTCAGATGAAGAAGACCAACGGTGTCAATACAGACGAGCTGAAACGTGTGCTCCGACATGCTACCGACAGCGATATGGAACGGTTTCGAGCCGCTCAACAGCGGGAGGAGGAAACCATGATACGCTCACGGCAGATTGCCGCTGAACTCGAACTCAATATGAAGATAGGTGATGTCGAGTATCAGGGTGACGGAGCCAAGGCGATATTCTACTATATCGCCGATGAGCGCGTGGACTTCCGTAAACTCATACGTATACTCGCTGACACATTCAAGGTGCGTATCGAGATGAAGCAGATAGGTGCCCGCCAGGAGGCAGGCCGTATCGGAGGTATCGGTCCGTGCGGACGTCCTCTCTGTTGCTCGTCATGGATGTCCAAATTTGTTTCGGTAGGCACCGGAGCCGCCCGAGTACAGGACCTTTCGATGAATCCGCAGAAACTGGCCGGTCAGTGCGGCAAACTGAAATGCTGTATCAACTTCGAGACAGATGCCTACGCCGAAGCTAACCGACAGCTTCCCCCGCGGGATGCAGTCCTTTATACCAAAGAACAGGAGTTCTATCAGTTTAAGGTGGATATATTGTCACGCAAAATCACCTATTCCACCGATAAGCACATTGCCGCCAATCTTGTCACCATCGATGCCTCCAGAGCACTTGACATCATAGCACTCAACAAGCAGGGTGTCAAGGTCGAATCACTGATGCTTGAATCTGACATAGTACCGGAGCAGAAGGAGTT
>CAMWRB010000067.1 GCA_947176545.1 uncultured Porphyromonadaceae bacterium | reverse complement strand
TACTCTCATAGAGCAGTGTGAACAGGGTGTGGATTATTTCACCATCCATGCCGGTGTATTGCGCGAACACGCAGTATTGGTCAAGGAGAGACTTACCGGATGTGTATCGCGTGGCGGTTCCATTATGACACAGTGGTGTGTACTTCACAATGAGGAGAGTTTCCTCTATACGCACTTTGATGAAATATGCGAGATATTGAATAAATATGATGTTGCTGTATCATTAGGTGACGGTATGCGCCCCGGCTCGACACACGATGCCAATGACAGAGCACAATTCCTGGAACTGGAAGTGTTGGGACAGCTCTGTCAGAAAGCATGGGAGCATGATGTTCAGGTTTTGATTGAGGGCCCGGGACATGTACCCATGAATAAAATTGTGGAGAATATGAAGAAAGAACAGGAGGAATGTAAGTTCGCACCATTCTACACTCTCGGCCCGCTGACTACGGATATCGCACCGGCTTATGACCATATTACCTCCGCAATAGGCGCAGCCATAATTTCAAGCCTCGGAACTGCTATGATATGCTATGTTACTCCCAAAGAGCATCTCTCACTCCCCACGCTTGAAGATGTTCGCGAGGGCGTTATCACATATAAAATCGCCGCTCATGCAGCAGACCTTGCCAAGGGATATCCCGGTGCCAATGTCCGCGATGACGCATTGAGCAAAGCACGCTACGAGTTCCGATGGAAAGACCAGTTCAACCTATCTCTTGACCCGGAGAAAGCCAAAAGATATTATCTTGAATCACGTCGCAATGCTCCGGATGCAGATGACAAATTCTGTACGATGTGCGGACCGAATTTCTGTGCAATGAGGATTTCTCAGAATATAGAGGAGGAGTGCAACAGATGATAAAATATTCAGACCCTGACCGCGACCATATTTTTGGTCGCGGTTATGCTGATATTATAGACCAATATTCATGGGATGATACCATTGATTTGGTTGAGCGAGCCACATCATCCGATGTCAGGCGCGTTCTGAACAAGGCTCGCGCTGACCGTGTATCATTATCACCTGAGGAGTTTGCCGTTCTGATATCTGAGGCAGCAGCTCCATATATGGAGGAGATGGCACAATTGAGTCGTGATATCACTGCAGAACGTTTCGGAAAGACCATCTCCCTATATGTGCCTATGTATGTCGGCAACGCTTGTACCAACAAGTGTGTGTATTGCGGATTCAACCATGACAATCAGATTGAGCGGGTGGTGCTCACTCCTGAACAGGTGGAAAATGAGTGCAAAGCAATCCGCGCTCTCGGTCCTTTTGAAAATCTTCTGATAGTTGCCGGCGAATATCCGTCTTTGTGTGGGGTGAATTATCTCGAAAATATACTGAAAGTATGTCGACCCTATTTTCATAATATGACCATCGAAGTTCAACCGATGCGTTCAGCCGATTACGAGCGACTGACACACGCCGGACTCAACGGGGTGGTATGCTTTCAGGAGACATATCACAGGGAATCATATCGCAAGTATCATCCGAAGGGGATGAAGAGTCATTTCGACTGGCGGTTAAACGGATTCGACAGAATGGGAGAAGCCGGAGTCCACAAGATTGGCATGGGTGCGCTCCTGGGGCTTGAGGATTGGCGCGGTGATGTCGTGATGCTTGCCCGACACCTAAGGTATCTTCAGAAAAAATATTGGCGTTCGAGGTATTCCGTTAATTTCCCGCGTATGCGTCCGTCCGAGAGTGGATTTAAGCCTAAATCCGTTATCAGTGACAGAGAACTCGCGCAGCTGACCTTCGCATTCCGTATTTTTGACCATGATGTCGATATTTCATACTCTACACGTGAATCCCGCAAGTTCCGTGACAATATGCTCTCTCTCGGTGTCACATCCATGAGTGCCGGAAGCCGCACTGAGCCCGGAGGGTATTCACATCCGAGCGAAGAACTGGAACAATTTGAGGTATGTGACAATCGCTCACCAAGAGAGGTCGCCGATGCCATTGCTCAGCGCGGTTATCAACCTGTATGGAAGGACTGGGATGCAATCTTCGACTGAATTGAACAATATCTATGCTGTACCATGTAGTTGAGACCTGATACTTTTTTCAATAGGTTGGATGCAATTGTGAACCATCGGCAGGAGAAGTATGTTTTAAAGACAAACACATTACTTAACCGCTGAAACTATGAAATTCATTCAACCACGTCTCCCCTACACTCCGGACGCTCTGGAACCCGTCATCTCACAAACTACCATAGATTATCACTATGGTAAGCATGAGAAAGCCTATATAGACACTCTCAATTCTCTGATTGAGAATACCGAGTATGACAATATGTCTCTTGAGGATATAATTCTCAACAGTGACGGCAAATTGTTCAACAATGCCGCACAGGCATGGAATCATATATGCTACTTCTTCCAGTTTGCACCCAATGGACAGAAAGTGCCCGGTGGTAGATTGATGGAGAAAATCGAGGAGCAATTCGGTTCTTTCGAAGACTTCCAGAAAGCTTTTGTAGAGGCAGGAGCCACCTTATTCGGTTCCGGATGGGTTTGGCTCGCGACTGATACTTCCGGCCAACTCTGCATACTCCAGAAACACAATGCCGGTACGCCTCTTACAGACGGTCTCAAACCCTTGCTCGTCTTTGATGTATGGGAACATGCTTACTATCTTGATTATCAGAACAGACGTGCCGAATATCTGAATAAGCTTTGGGATATAATTAACTGGCAGGTCATAGATGACAGATACAATCAATAACTGACGACAAACGTTATGACCCGACTAACGCTGCTGATACAGGCAAATCGGTTTATTACGAAAAATATGAGTATTGCTTAGCCCGACTCTCAGAATGGGTAGTCAAAGCGCTCCTGAAATTTAATCAGGAGCGACTTTTTTTATAATCTCAATGATAAAAAACGGGAGTTATTTGTTATAATGTAGGAGTCCTTACATCTTGAATAGGATTCCTAAACTTGGAAATTATTGCTTAACCAAACTAAATTTTATTGTACATGCAATCATCAGATATATTGCAACAATCTATAATAGAAGCCATTAAGGATAAAAAGGGGCAGAAGATTATTTGTATTGATTTAAGTGACATATTGAGTGCATCCGCATCAGAATTTATTATATGTCAAGGACGGACAACCACACAAGTATCTGCCATAGCCGATAATATAATAGATGAAGTCAATAAAAAACTTCATATAAAACCATATAATACCGATGGATTCCGTAATTCAGAATGGATAATCATAGATTACGGAAGTATCTTTGTACATGTATTCCAACCTAAATTCCGTGAGTTTTACAATCTCGAAGAACTATGGAGTGATGGAATCATCACGGAAATTGCTGACGAAGATTAAGGGTTTGTCAATGACTACTTGCTAATTAACTTTATTAATCAGAAACGAATAAAAAAATATAGAAATGGCTTTACCTTCACCTCAAAAAAATAAAGGTAATAAACGTCCGATGCTTAACATGTATTGGATGTACGCACTGATAGTTCTCTCCCTTTTAGGTTTATATTATTTTCAGGACAATCAATTGGTTGTTGAAGTAGACTGGACCAAATTTGAGCAAGCGGCTCTTGCCGGTGACATCAGTAAGATTCAGGTATTCTCCGAATCCGGAATAGCAGAGGGAACACTGACCAAGCAAGGCATTAAAAACCAGAAAATTGAAACAAATAATGGCTTACTCGACACCTCCGATGCCAAGATAAAAGCAGTAATCCCGAGTGCCGGCAAAATACAGGACAAAATAGATTCCTGGAATGAAGAATTGCAGAAAGAGGGAAAACCGGAAATAAATGTATCGTATGAGCGTGGTTCCGATTTAATCAAGATTTTATATTATTTCGGACCTATAGCTATAATCATACTTTTTATGGTTTTTATGTCCCGGCGTATGTCCAATCCGGGAGGGAACGGAGGTATTTTCAGTGTCGGAAAATCCAAGGCTAAGGTATTTGACAAGTCTGACGGCACACATGTCACATTTAAGGATGTTGCCGGCCTTGCCGAGGCTAAAGTAGAAATTGAAGAAATTGTAGAGTTCTTAAAAAATCCCCAGAGATATACGGAGTTGGGTGCCAAGATTCCTAAAGGCGCATTGCTGGTAGGTCCTCCGGGAACAGGTAAAACATTGCTCGCCAAGGCTGTAGCCGGTGAGGCGAATGTGCCGTTCTTATCTATCTCCGGTTCTGACTTCGTCGAAATGTTTGTAGGTGTCGGTGCCGCCCGCGTTCGTGACCTGTTCAAACAAGCTAAAGAGAAAGCTCCATGTATCGTATTTATAGATGAGATTGATGCCGTCGGTCGCGCACGTGGCAAAAATCCCAATATGGGCAGCAATGATGAGCGTGAGAACACACTCAACCAGATGCTGACTGAAATGGACGGTTTCGGTTCCAACAATGGTGTCATTATCCTTGCGGCAACCAATAGAGCAGACATGCTTGATAAGGCTCTGCTCCGTCCGGGACGTTTTGACCGTCAGATTTATGTTGATTTACCCGAGCTGAGCGACCGTATCGAGATTTTCAATGTACATTTGAGAAATCTTAAGGTGGACAGTCACCTTGATGTGGAACAACTTGCCCGACAGACACAGGGCTTCTCCGGCGCGGAAATAGCCAATGTCTGCAATGAAGCGGCTCTTATTGCAGCGCGCAACAACAAATCTTCAGTTGAAATCAGCGACTTTATGGCTGCCATTGACAGAATCGTCGGTGGCCTGGAAAAGCGTTCACGTGTCATCACCAATGAAGAAAAATTCTCAATTGCGACTCACGAAGCCGGTCATGCTACAGTGACCTGGATGCTTGAGTATGGAAATCCGCTCGTGAAGGTTACCATCGTACCCCGTGGTCGCGCTCTTGGTGCAGCATGGTATGCGCCTGAGGCCAGACAGATTATACCCACTCAGGCACTACTGGATACCATGTGCGGTATGCTTGCCGGTAGAGCAGCTGAAGAATTGTTCCTCGGACAGATTGGCACAGGTGCTTCCGATGATTTGGAAAAATGTACCAAAATCGCCATATCGATGGTGATGATGTATGGTATGAGCGACCGCTTGCCAAATATCAACTATAATGACAGCACCGGCCAGTCATATGGGTTCAGCAAACCATATTCCGAAGAAACCGCCAAAATTATCGATGAAGAGGTGAATCGCATCATCAATGAGCAGTATGAGCGTGCCAAGAGTATTCTTAGAGAATATGCAGAACAACATCATAAACTGCGCGATATGCTTGTTGTTTCGGAGGTTATATACCATGATGACGTTCAGAATGTACTCGGTCCGCGTAAATGGAAGAGCCGTACTGATGAAATCATGGAACTCAATAAACAGGACGAAGCAAAACGGCAGAAACAGCTGGGGACGTCCGATAAAGGTTCTGTCGAATCTGTAAAGGATAATCAAGACAGCAACGACAATAATAAAGAAGACAACGATGATGTCGGTGTTCCCCCCGAATTTACCGGGATTGATGATTAACATCAATCCATTATGGATGGGACATAACCTGTCATGTTACCAAAATCCTGTAACAGATTTGTCAAATATAAATTACGAATATAGTTTTAATTCCGATATAAACTATAGTTATGAAATATATTGTATTAATATCCGGCCTTGCATTAAGTTCTCTCGTATACACCGGATGTAAAAAGAATGAAACCGTACAGCAACAACAGGCTCCCGAACTGGCAGTCCTGACTGTAGGTGAATCAGATGCAGTGATTAACACGGAATTTCCCTGCACTCTCGAAGGTGAAAATGATGTTGAAATCAGACCTCAGATTTCGGGGTTTCTTACCAAGGTATGTGTGACTGAAGGTCAAACAGTAACTCGAGGACAAGTACTTTTCCAGATTGACCAGGTTGCTCTTCAGGCAGCTGTGGACGCAGCAGCGGCACAGGTACAGGTTGCTCAGGCTAATGTGAATACCGCACAGACCAATGCTAACAACAATAAAATACTTCTGGATAAAAACATTATCGGTGCCCCGGCTTATCAGACGTCAGTGGATGCTCTCAATAGTGCCAAAGCACTTTTAAATCAGGCTAATGCCAATTTGGTTTCGGCAAGGAAAAATCTGAGTTATTCTACGGTAACTGCCCCCGTTTCGGGCGTCGTGGGAACAATCGATTACAAGGAGGGTACCCTTGTGAGTCCGAGCACACTCCTCACCATCCTATCAAACAACGGCGATATGCAGGCTTTAATATCGCTTAATGAGAAGGAACTCCTTGCACTTACCAACAATGGAAGCCGTACGATAAAACAGGCAATCGACTCGTTGCCCCCGGTACAGCTGCAGCTTGCCAACGGTGAAATTTACGGTCAGCCGGGACGTATTGTCTCAATATCAGGTGTACTTGACCCCAATACCGGGTCGGCACAAGCCAAGGCTATTTTCCCCAATCCATCGGGTATGCTCAGAAGCGGAAATACAGGCAAAGTTTTGCTTCCCAATACTTTCGATGCATCCCTTCTGATTCCACAGAATGCTACATTTGAGATACAGGATATGAAGTTTGTATATGTTGTCAATGACTCAAGTGTCGTTACACAGCGCCCGATACAGATATCTCAGAACAATGACGGCAAGAACTATATCGTGACTCAAGGTCTAAAACCGGGTGAACGTATAGTTGTGGAAGGTGTCGGCATTTCAGTCAAGGATGGTATGAAAATCACACCGAAGGCTAACCACTGATGTTTAAACAGGCTATGCTAACTTACGAATAATCCGGTATAAATCATAAAATATGAAATTATCCACTTTTATAA
>CAMWRB010000066.1 GCA_947176545.1 uncultured Porphyromonadaceae bacterium | reverse complement strand
CCATACATACACTTCCGGATGAGAAATTATCCAGTGTGCGCCAATATCCCGGGGGGACATAGAGACCTTGATACGGACGGTTGAGTGTGAACGACTCCGAGCGTCTGCCATCGGAGAGATGGATTGTGAAGCTGCCTCCGGTGGCTACTATCACCTCCTGATTTTCCTTATGGCTGTGGCTTCCCCGCGATTCGCCCGCCGGAACATCATATATCCAGTACACCCTGGCGATGTCAAAGGGAATGTGGCGTCCTCCCTCGGTGAAGCTCAGACTGCCACGCGGGTCAAACACTTTCGGAAAGGTTATTATATGAGGTCGTTCCTTATTCATGTCCTTAGGTCGGAGTCCTGTCAGACTTCACACTCGTTTATGAGCTGAAAGACTCCCGATTGCAAATATACAAAAAAATCTTATCTCTGCAATATGTCCGATACGCTCGACTCCGTGTTGTGGTCACGTTGAGGGACCGCGATGACTCCGGGATACACGGTCTGATGGTCAGTGCCGTTATATCAGTTGCCGGACCGGTTTTTTCGCGGAATGTTAAATAAACTCGAAGACGGCAGTCAGGCCGTAATGGTCTGAAGAGCGTATATCTATGCGTTCTACATTCAGCGGTCGTATCAATCCCCTGTACATTATCTGGTCGATGTGAAAGAACAGAAAGTTATTGTAGAACGTAGCGGTGCTGAACATATTGGTCTCCGCGTAGGCATCCTTAAATCCATCCTTGATAAAAAGTCTGTACGTCCATGAAGCCGGCACATCATTAAAGTCACCGCAGACGATGACAGGACCGCGATACTCCCTGATGTTCCATAACAAATTCTTGGTCACTCCCGAACGCAGGGGAAACGACGTGGTCAGTTTGTGATAGACGGTGTTCTTGAAGTTCTTGAGACTGTGTTCCAACCCCTGGGGGCTGCGTATGCCGCTGATTACGGTCTGGTCCTTGGGGTCTATGGCGTAAGAGGTGAGGTGTACGTTGCACAACATAAAGGAGTGACCCTCGATTGAGAACCGGGCGAAGCGGGCGTTGGGATAATAATGGTCTTCAGCCTGCCGCATTCGTGTGAAAGGATATTTTGAAAATATCTGGACGTCGTGAGCATCATATCGTTCACGATAAGGATATTTCGCGCAGATTGAGTCATACAGTTCCTGCGACATATTTGGAATGGCCTTGACCGAAAAATTCTTCATCTCCTGCAGACATACTATGTCGGCGTCCTCATGTAAAATGGCACGGAAAGTCCGGTTGTCGTCATCATCCGGCTTGGTAAACTCCACTCCGTGAGCCACGTTCCATGTCAGCAACTTGAAGGTCACGGCATCGGCCACAGGCTCGTGCGGACGGTTGAAGGGGAAGTTCATGTGTATAGGAGTCCATCCGATGATAAGCGTTATGATACCGATGGCCGATATAATCCAGGCCTTACGGAGCAGCCATATCAGAATCAGTATTACTGTGGCGATAACCATATAGGGTAGCGCCAATACAAGCACTGAAGGGAGCGCCAGTATCTCGGGCGGTACATACCCTCCGAAGCAGCACAGCAGTGTGATGAAATACACCACTAATGTTGCTATCTTGAGGATTAATTTCACTATGGGGCTTACTATAAACATTTCGTAGAATGACTAATACATTAAACAGATTAAATATTATGGGACAGATGCTCCAACTCTTCTCGTTCCCGCGGTGAGAGGGAGTCGTAGCCGGAGGTGTGAATCTTATCGAGAAGAGTGTCGAGCCTTGCGCGGTTTTCGGCACGTCCGCTACTTGCGGAGATAGACCTGTCGCCGAGACTTCCCGTAAATATTTCACGAGCTCGGCGTGAACGCCGCCGTATACGCAGCCGGTGCAGGATGGTGTGAATACGCTCCCTGTTCACCATGTGGTGACAACCTATAACCAATCCCGCCAACAGTCCGCCGAGATGTGCGGGTAGAGCGAGCCCTTCACCGGAATTACTTTCGGCAAATGAGAGTAATAATGCCGGAAGCGTGAACCATAATATACTGATGTTTCCGACATACGGCATCCTGATTGAGGTGCGGTACATCCGGCAGGATACAACCGTGATGACAGCTATCACCGCTGCGGAAGCTCCGGTCAAGTCAGGGACGGCATAATAGAGCGAATTATGAGCAAGGATATATAATACGCCACCCGCTATTCCACCGCATAGATACACACCGGCTATCTGTATGCCGGACATTATATGTTGCAGGTATGTGCCGAACCAGTATAGCCACAGCATATTGAAGAGCAGATGCGCCGGGGAAATCTGAGTGAACATATATGTCAGGAGCGTCCACGGACACTCCGCTACATATTTCCATGCGGGCGGGAGCGTAAGAAGACGCGATATGCTTGTCGCGAGATGTCCGCCGCCACCGGCCATTCCATCCATGCTCCATATAAGCAGCGAGATTAAGACATTGACAGTTATCAGCAGAGCGAGAGCCGGGGTCGGTCGTGGCAGGATATATTTAATTATAGAAGTTGTTGCCACGCAGTGTCCCGTTTTTACGCCAATACATCAGTAATATGAATCCGAACAGCATACCGCCGAGGTGGGCAAAATGAGCCACAGTGCCACCTGAATTGCTTATGCCGAGGAAAAATTCGACCACTCCATAACCGAGAACCATCCATTTGGCTTTGACCGGCACGGGAATGAAGAAGAAGTACAGAGGCATGTTCGGGAATACCATGGCAAATCCCAACAGGAGTCCGAAGATAGCACCTGAAGCACCTACTGTCACAAGCTGGGATTTAAAGGCTGCCATCCCCTCGACAAACCGTGTATCGCCCATAGCCTTGGCATTATCGACAATTTCACGCATATATCCGGAGGTGACACCGTTCAGTTGTGCGATACCGTCTATATATTCCTGCTGATAGGAGAGACTCCATACCGCCTCCTGCACGACAGCGGCACCGATACCGCAGACCATATAGAAAATAAAGTATCGTTTTGAGCCCCATACATGTTCCAGAATTCTGCCGAACATCCACAGTGTGAACATGTTGAACAGCACGTGAAACACCGTGTGGTTATCGTGGATAAACATATATGTGATAATCTGCGCCGGATTGAAGTTGCTTGCAGTGACGTAATGCAGTCCGAGCGTGTTGATGATAGTGGCACCGAAGGAGGGCATGACTGCCTCCACAAGCCATATCAGCACGTTGATGATGATAAGATTGCGGGTAACGGGAGGAATGTCACTAAAGAAACCGCTGAAAGAATTTCCACTCATATAGTATATATTTGAGAGCCTTCATTAACAAATATGAATCAGCTCGTAATCTAAACGCAAAGATACTCAATTTTTGGCTTTTTACGTTGTTCGGATTGTATTTGTATATTAAAATGCCTTAAAAATAGTAAATTTCAAAAAAAAGTCGATAAAATATTTTGTTACATTGATTTTATATTTATATTTGCCTTTTGAATGTAAGACACCGTATTCAAGTTTGTAGGCTACAGTCTGAGATACGATTGTCAGTGACCGTTGAGTCGCTCGCTGTCACCAAACATTCCCTCTATAAGGAATATGCAATATCAATAGATAAATTATATAATATGAACAAGACAGACCTTACCAACGAAATCGCCGCTAAGGCAGGTTTAAACAAGGTAGCCGCCAAGGCTGCTCTCGATGCAGTTCTCGAAAGCATCGCTCAGGCTCTCGCTAACGAGGATAAAGTACAACTCATCGGCTTCGGTACATTCAGCATCGTTGAGAAGCCCGAACGTACCGGTATCAATCCCCGCACCAAGGAGAAAATCACAATCCCCGCGCGCAAGACCGTGAAGTTCAAACCCGCTGCAGACCTCGGCAAGTAATCGACGTCAGCAACTTATATAAAAAGTGGAGATACACCGGTGTATCTCCACTTTTTATATAAGTATATATCCCGGCTGCAAGCCGGGACTCGGTATCAGTCACGGCTTGCGCCCATGATGCGGAGGATAAAGAGGAACATATTGATGAAGTCAAGATAGAGATTCATCGCTCCAAGTGTGGCCAGACGGTCGCTGACAGCCGGGTCAAGATTGCTCTGTGATATTCGGCGCACATACTGTGTGTCATAGGCGGTCAGGCCTACAAATATCAGCAATCCCACTATGGTGATTATCCATTGTGTCGTAGTGCTCTTCATAAAGATATTGACGATACAGAGGATAATCAGGCCGAAGAGAGCCATTATCAGGTATGTCCCCAGCTTGCCGAGGTCGCGCTTTGTGAAATATCCGTACACGGACATAGCACCGAATGTGCCGGCCGTGATAAAGAATGTAGAGGTTATCGTTCCGAGCTTATAGACCAGGAAGATTGGGGCGAGGTATGCACCCATCAGCGCCGAGAAAAGGCAGAACAGACCGAATACGGCGGTTGAACTCATGGACATCGCACGAGCCGGGATAACAAAAGCCATCACGAGCATTGCGATAAGCATACCCCAGAAAACAAGCTGGTTGCCGAGGATGGCATGAATCATTGACGGGCTTGAAGCTACGCCCAAGGCGCAGAATGCCGAGATAAGAAGACCTATAAACATACGCACATACACCTTGGTCATTACGGAATTGACCTGGCGTGTCAGGGCGCCTGTCTGATAGCCTCCGTTATAGGGAGGGGGCGTCTGGCCGTTAAATTGATTGTAATTCATATCGGTTATTAATTTAAAAATTTATAGTCGGACTAAGGGAGTCTGAAAGTGACTCTTCAGTATATATAACAAATTTTATGCCTATACTGCTCCGACAGCAGATGAAGTTATCCGGTCATAGCCTACATCCGTTCCGGCATCTCCATACCCAACAGAGCTGTAGCCGATTTCAGAGTACGGGCCACGACGGCGGAGAGGTTCAGACGCAGACAACGGGTGGCGGCATCCTCCTCGCGCAGTATCGAGTAGTCATGGTAGAACTGATTATACTCCTTGGCAAGCTCATAGCAGTAGTTGGCGATGACTGCCGGACTGTAATTGCGTCCTGCATCGGCCACTACACCCGGGAAGTCAGCCAGCTTCTGTATCAGGGCACACTCCTTATCATTGGGAACGGCCTCTGCGTAGGAGCATGTTGCCAGCTCTTCAGCGGCGCGACGGCAAACCGAACGGATACGGGCGTATGTATATTGCAGGAACGGGCCTGTATTTCCGTTGAAGTCTATGGACTCCTTCGGGTTAAAGAGCATATTCTTGCGCGGGTCTACCTTCAGCAGGAAGTATTTCAGTGCACCGAGACCGACCATGCGGGCTATTTCGTTGGCTTCTGCTTCGTCAATATCGGCAAATCTCTCAGCCGATGCTTCACGGGCCTGAGCAATCATGGTGTCAATAAGGTCGTCGGCATCAACAACTGTGCCCTCTCTCGACTTCATCTTTCCCTCGGGAAGCTCCACCATGCCGTATGAGAAGTGGGTGAGGTCTTTGCCCCATTTAAAGCCGAGGCGGTCCAGCAGCAGAGCCAATACCTGAAAATGATAATTCTGCTCATTTCCTACCACATAAATCATCTTGTCGATAGGATAGTCCTGATAACGCAGTTTGGCAGTGCCTATGTCCTGAGTCATGTAAACAGAGGTGCCGTCCGAACGTAACAACAGTTTGTGGTCGAGCCCGTCAGCGGTAAGGTCGGCCCAAACCGAGCCATCCTCCTTGCGGTACATCATCCCCTTTTCGATTCCGCCAAGCACCAATTCCTTACCCTCAAGGTATGTGTCGGATTCATAATATATTTTATCAAATCCCACACCGAGACGTCGGTATGTCTCGTCAAAACCGTCATATACCCATCCGTTCATCATCTTCCACAGCTGACGCACTTCGGGGTCATTGGCTTCCCAGCGGCGCAACATCTCGCGGGCTTCAAGCATAAGCGGCGATTTAGCCTCGGCCTCCTCTTTGCTCATACCCTGAGCCATAAGTTCGTTGACCTCCTGCTTGAAGTGTTTGTCAAACTCCACATAGAAGTCGCCAATCAGGTGGTCACCCTTCTTGCCTGAAGACTCAGGGGTAGCACCATTGCCCCACTTCTGCCATGCAAGCATTGACTTGCAGATGTGTATGCCGCGGTCATTGACAATATTTGTCTTGACGACGCGCTTGCCGTTGGCCTCCAGAATCCTGGAGAGGGAATATCCTAACAGATTGTTGCGTACGTGGCCCAGGTGCAACGGCTTGTTGGTGTTGGGCGACGAATATTCCACCATCACCAGTTCGCTGTTGTCTGTGACAGGTCTGATGCCGAAGTCTGCATCCTCGGCAATAGAATGAAGCTGTGACAGCCAGAAGCGGGGTGAGACACTGAGATTGAGAAAACCTTTTACGGCATTGTATCCTGCAACAGCCTCAATGTTGGCCTTGAGCCATTCGCCAATCTCCGCAGCAGTGGCATCCGGAGACTTGTGTGAAGCCTTTAGATAGGGGAAGACCACGACTGTCAGATTTCCCTCAAACTCCTTGCGTGTCTGTTGAATCTGCACAGTGCCGGCTTCAGTTTTGAGTCCGTAAAGCGCCTCGACCGCCTCGACGACACCGTTGGCGATGATATCTTCAATACTCATTTTTTACTACTTTAGAATTGGTCTTTTATTTCATTGGGCACGGGACCATACTTGTTCTCACCGGGCACACTGGGCTGACAGAGATATACCAACAAAATGATTGTGCCGATGACGGGTAGGAAACTCCAGCACCAGTTCCAACCGCTGTGGCCGCTGTCGTGAAGTCTGCGGAACATAAGTCCCATTGTCGGCAAAAGCATTATAAGACCCCAGAGACCGTTTACAC
>CAMWRB010000065.1 GCA_947176545.1 uncultured Porphyromonadaceae bacterium | reverse complement strand
ATATATTACTGTTCTCCTTATATATATATGGCCACAGATGGTAGTTGCCATAATGCTCTTTGGCGATGGTCGTGAGATAACGGGTATCAGTGATGGTGTCATATACCGGCACGGGGTCTGAGGGTGTGGTGGGTACGGTATTACCTTCCATATCCGCATCCTCCATCACGGTCGGCTCGCCGTCATCAATATTCAGCAACTGATTTTCACCTTCATCGATAACCAAAGCCCCGTCATCCCGGAGTGTAGCTAAGGTATCCGACGGATTGGAACCTTGCACTATTACATATCTGTCCTTAAACATAAAGTAAAGTACGCCGCCTCCTACTGCCAAGGTGAGCAATGCCACAACAATACCCCACATAAAGCCATGCCCGAAGCCTCTGCGCCGCTTGACCGGCTCTGACGGTGCAATCTCAACCTTATTCTCATCACTTTCCATTTGTTGCTCAGAATTTGATTCTAATTCCTGTTCTTTGACATTTACATTTTCCTCAACTTTTTCTTCCGGAGAACCGACAGAGGAATTATCCGTTTTCTCTTCATCCCTATCAGCGGCGACATCGGGCATATTCATAGTTGGTACAAGGGAAGTTGCTTCCACTTCATCAGAAACCTCCTTTATATCATCCGCCGGCCGTTCGGGAGCACTCTCAAAGTCGTTATCCGTCAGCTCATCCTGCATAATATCATCTTCGTTGATATCCTCACTTATCTCAACAGTCTCAAACATCTCAAAGGGAGCATTGACTGCTACAGCCAATTCTTTGGATGGAATAAAAGACACTTTACGATGGGACGGAATTTCATTTTCGACGCCGGTATTGACATCGACACTCTTACGCGATGCTACAGTAAGGAGTTTAAATGTGCCAATCTCTTTTATTTTTACTATACCGTCACTCTCCAGGCCTGAACTTATATTCCGAAAGAGTGACCTGAGAAAGGTTTCACAATCCTTTACAGACAAACCGCTTCGTGAGGACATCAGTTGAGCGAACTGTGCCAGTGTTATCTTGCTTCCCATATTCCTACTGTATTCTTGATTTTAATATAGCGGACGGTTTGAAAGAAAGAACCAATTTCGGAGGTATGAGAATACGTCGTCCGGAAGACGGATGATTTCCCAGTCGCTCCATCTTCTTGCGACCTTCAAATTGCCCGAATCCGGGTACAATTACTGTATCTCCTTCTATACATCTGTCTGACAATACTTTGCAGAACACAGACATCAACTTCTTGATGTCCTCTTTATTCACTTCAAGTTCTTGTGACAAATTTTCTATAACCGTTTTATTGTCCATATCGTCACAAATTTATAAATTTATCTACAATTAACATAATAGATAACACAATTAAATCTGAAATTATGACTTATTTGAAATATCTTGCTCTCGCTCTGATATTTTTGACGAGTTGCCATTTATGCCGTTCACAGGTGTTATACGAGATTTCCGGCAATGGTCTCGAACAGCCGAGTTATATTTTTGGCACTCATCATCTTGCTCCAAAATCAATGCTTGACTCCATACCTCATCTTAAGGAGATTATGGAGAGTAGAGAGACATTAATCGGTGAATTGGATTTGACCGGTTCTCAATTTGATTTGGTCAATTCAATGCAGAAATATATGTTGGCACCGGCCGACTCTACTCTATCCCGTCTCTATTCTCCTATGGAAATGGACAGGCTTAATGAAAAATTCACTGCACTTGCGCCTATACCCGGCATTAATCTGTATGCCCTCGACAACATGCGCCCGATGGCTGTCAATAATCTGATTAGCGTAGCCGTCTTTCAACGTACCATGCCTGATTATGACCCGGAATTTCAAATAGACCGCTATCTGCAGGAGGTGGCTGTGTCTACGGGACAATCCGTCCTGCCTCTGGAGACACCGGAAGAACAAGCAAGACTACTCTTTACATTTCAACCATTGACTGTTCAGGCAGAATCATTGGCCGAAATGCTTGACAATCCTGACAAAGTGACTCACTTCACCGAACAGCTCAACAGCGCATATCTGCAGAGAGACTTGCAGACACTGCAGGAAATATCCCGGCAAGAGAGTACGGAGCGGGAATTTGTTGATGCGTTAATAGATAATCGCAACCGAAGATGGGCTCCGGTCATAATTAAAACCATAAAGAACAAGCCGGCTCTGATAGTTTGCGGTGCATTGCACTTGCCGGGAGATAACGGCTTGCTGAATCTTCTAACACAGGAAGGATATACAATAACCCCGATATATTAAAGCACATAACTATCTGAGCTTAAGAATATCAAAGCGCATATCGGAGGTAAAATAACGAAGGTTCATCTGAGGAATGAAATAAAATCGACAAGAAAGTGAAAAAAAATTTTTTATAAATCTTGCATAAAATAAATTCATTTCTTAACTTTGCCAATGAACAGAGCGGACTGAGTGATTACTATAATTTATGACAGTCTGCTCCACGGTAAAAGTACATACAATCTTTATCTAACCAAATATTTATCATGGAAATACCTTTCGCAGAATCTTGGAAAATCAAGATGGTGGAGCCGATTCGCAAATCCACTCGTGAAGAACGTGAAAAATGGCTGAAAGAAGCCGGTTACAATGTGTTCATGCTTCGTGCCGAACATGTCTATATCGATTGTCTGACTGACTCCGGTACAGGTGCTATGTCTGACCGTCAGTGGGCAGCTATGATGACCGGTGATGAGTCTTACGCCGGTGCACGCTCATTCTTCGAGCTTAAAGATGTCATCAATCGTATCACCGGATTCGAATATGTAATCCCCACTCACCAGGGTCGCGCTGCTGAGAATGTTCTTTTCTCACACCTTGTGAAGGAGGGCGACATCGTCCCCGGCAACTCTCATTTTGACACCACCAAGGGTCACATCGAGAGCCGCAAGGCATTCGCAGTTGACTGCACTGTTGATGAGGCTAAGGACACTCAGCTCGAGGTTCCTTTCAAGGGTAACGTAGACCTCAACAAGCTTGAGAAGTGCCTTGAGGAGAATGCCGACAAGATTCCTTTCATCATCGTCACAATCACCAACAATACAGCCGGTGGTCAGCCTGTATCAATGGAAAATCTGCGTGGTGTGCGTCGTATTGCCGACAAGTTTGGCAAGCGTGTCATCTTCGACTCAGCACGTTTCGCTGAGAATGCATATTTCATCAAGACTCGTGAGCCGGAGTTCAAGGATGCTACTATCAAGGAAATATGCCGTGAAATGTTCTCACTCGCTGACGGCATGACAATGTCATCCAAAAAGGATGGTCTCGTTAATATGGGTGGCTTTATCGCAACTCGCTGGGAAGATTGGTACGAGGGTGCAAAGAAATATTGTATTCCTTTCGAAGGCTTCCTGACATACGGTGGTATGAACGGCCGCGATATGGCAGCTCTGGCTGTAGGTCTCGATGAGAACACCGAGTTTGACATGCTGGAGACACGCATCAAGCAGGTTGAATATCTTGCCAAGAAACTTGACGAATACGGTATCCCCTACCAGCGCCCTGTTGGTGGTCACGCTGTCTTTATCGACGCTGATAAGGTTCTCGACCAGATACCCAAGGAGGAGTTCCCCGCTCAGACACTTACTATCGAGCTCTATCGTGAGGCCGGCGTACGCGGTTGTGAAATCGGTTACATCCTTGCTGACCGTGACCCCGTGACTCGTGAAAACCGCTTCGGTGGTAATGACTTCCTCCGTCTCTGCATCTGCCGTCGCACATACACCAACAATCACATGGACGTTATTGCTGCAGCTCTTAAGAACGTTTATGACCGTCGCCACGAAATCAAACATGGTGTCAAGATTGTATGGGAAACTGAGCTGATGCGCCACTTCACTGTTAAACTCGAACCTATCACTGACTAATACAAATAGTCACTGAAACTGACAGATATTTAATGAGAGTCGCCCGACAGAAATTGTCAGGCGACTCTCATCATATTCAGGAAAAATCCTGTTATTTGGATGGTGATTGAGGTGATAGCGGAGCCGAAGTAGAAGCCGGTTCAGCACCGGGATTTTCAGGATTGCCTCCTGTGACATAGAATGGATAGGGAATGCCGAAATACTTGTTCGGATTGGCGCCCGCCTCCAAAACTCCATTGATAACCTCATCGCGGCCGGATGCATTCTCGTATGTATATAGACGGAACTTGGCAAGCATGATGGCAATATGCTCAAACAGACGTGACTGAATGGCTTCGTACGGAATCCATTTAGACGTATTGGTAAAGCAGTATATCTGCAGGGGAATACCGTTTGCAGTCTGGTCGAGAGTTCGAACAAAACATTCGCTTACAGATGCATTATGGTCTATATACTCGCTTGAATCAAGATACATCTTAAGGTAGGCACGGAAAATGCCCAGATTCGTGTCGAGTGACCCGTCCACAAGTCCCTCACTATTGTTTACATCCTCAACCTTGCCGGCTGCCCGCTGAGCAAGTTTCTTATTTATCCAGTCAGCCATAAGAGGCACTTTGGCGAATGCGGATAACATCTCATCTGTGGTGGGCACGATACTGTCAGCGTCTATCATATAGTAACGCTGGATACGACGTGTACCCGACTCCTGCATCGGACGATAATTGGTGAAACTCCCGGACACAAGATTATATGGAGGAACAGTTGTAACTGTTTTATCAAAATTCTGAACCTTCACCGCTGTCAGCGATACCTCTGTAACGATACCGTTGGCATCAGTCCCCGAAACCTTTATCCAGTCTCCGACGTGAAGAGAGTCATTCTCGGACAACTGAACACCTGCGACCACTCCCAATATCGAATCCTTGAATACCAACATCAGAACGGCAGCAAAGGCTCCGAGTCCGGCAAGAAGACTTCCGGGAGACTTATTGACTAAAATGGCAATTACTATGATGACAGCCATAATCCATATAAGTCCCTTGATAAGCTGAACCAATCCCTTCAACGGGAGTTTTTTCTTGTTCTCCCGGGCATCGAGATGACTCCAGAGAACCATTGCAAGCGTTGAGAGAGCGCTGGCAACAATATATATGACATATATCCATGTGATACGAGTAAGCCACGCCGCGAGAGTCGCCCTCGATGTCAGTGTGAACTGTATGAATATAAGAAATACGATTGCAGGAATAAATCTACTTGCCTTTGTAAAGAAGTGTGCCTGCGTAAGTCTGGTATAGATGTCGTTGCGCCAATGTTTCGACAATTTGGTGACAACCAACAGCACAAACCATTGAACAGCCCAACCGATTACAAGTGAAATACCGAGAACGACGGCCGAATAAATCCAGATGAAAAGTGTCTGATTATCTCCCTGTCCTATCAGCTTGAGAAACCAATCGACACCATCCATCAGTACATGCGCTATCGAATAATAATTATTCTCCGTAGCTGAACTTAAGTCAACCGTGGGAACATCATGGCGTGCTGACTCACGGACCAGATGCGGTAATAATAATGATATCATAACTATATATTGTATTGTTTCAAGAGATTCTTACGAACCGAAAAATAATAAAAAGGGATGATTATAAATATAGAATATAGCGGTTGATGGAAGACCGGCAAACTTAGCCGGTGTATTCTTCCCTATATGAGTAATACAACCTCATATTAAAATAGTTCATAGTAACAATCGATTAGATAAGAAATATAAAACAGTATTATAGATAGAATTCGCAACGGCTCCCCCTCTAAAATCCTATCAATAAGTATGGTAAAAATCAATTAACATATCTTAACATACGTATGGCACAATTTTTGCACACATGAATATAGCGTGTGCATGGGATATAAATATATGTTATAGAACATAATTTGATGTTATATATTGATTTTCAAACAATTGACAAATTTCTTTATAAAGATTTTTGACATTTTTACAAAAAATAACCTTTCAGTATTAGGTATCTAAGCAAATTCTTTGTACTTTTGATAGTGGACAGAGAAAATCTGTTAGAATTTATTAAAATCAATCCTCAAAAACAAATCATTCACCACAAGAATACAAGATATGGAGCAGACACTTGTCATCCTTAAGCCTTCGGCAGTAGAACGTCGCCTCATCGGCAAAATCATTAGCAGAATTGAAGACCGCGGATTTATTATCACCGGTATGAAAATGATGCAACTCGATGAGAATATTCTTCGTGAGCATTACGCCCATCTGGTTGACAAGCCTTTCTTCCCATCCATTGTAGAATCCATGACGGCATCACCTGTCATCGTTATGTGCCTGAAGGGTGTAGAGGCTGTCAGCGTTTTCCGGACCATGACCGGAGTCACCAATGGTCGCAATGCCGCTCCCGGCACACTCCGCGGAGACTTCTGTCTGAGCGGTCAGGCCAATATCATCCACGCATCCGACAGCGTCGAAAATGCTATCTTAGAGCTTAACAGATTCTTCAAGCCGGAAGAAATTTTCGACTACACTCCCTCCAATATAAGTTTCTTCTACGGTGATGATGAATTGAAATGATTATGAATTGCTTACAAAACATAAAGAAATTTGGTCTTGCCATACTTTGTCTCGCTTCTTGCGTAGGCACATTAGATGCACAGACCACTAAAAGCCGAAATCCTCACTCACAGGCTCACAAGCAGTTGCTTGCAAACCAATCTTCGAGTAAGGACCAAATACGTCTTGTAGAGAAATCTACATTCGTAGACCTTATTGATGACCTTGAACCGGAGCTTGATATTTACAATGAGGGTTGGAACTCTCGCCGTGTCAATCCATTCAAGGAGTCTGACGTACCCAACTCTGCAGTTATTGACGTCACCAACTTCTGTATCCCTCACAAAGGTCGTCTCACATCCAACTATGGTTATCGTGCCAAGTTCGGACGTATGCACAAGGGTGTGGATATAGGTATCAAGATGAA
>CAMWRB010000064.1 GCA_947176545.1 uncultured Porphyromonadaceae bacterium | reverse complement strand
ATCCACTCGGGATGTCCGAACTCGTTGCCCATGAAGTTGAGATAACCGCCGTTGATGGTTGCCAGCGTCACGAGGCGTATCATCTTGTGCAGGGCCACTCCCCTCTCTACAGTGTAGTTGTCGTCATCCACCATCATGTGCCAGTACATCTCCTTGTCAATCAATCGGAAGATTATGGTTTTGTCACCTACCAGCGCCTGGTCATGGCTCTCACAGTATGAGATGGTCTTCTCATCGGCGCGGCGGTTGGTAAGCTCCCAGAATATAGATGTCGGATGCCAGTCCTCATCCCTTTTCTCCTTAATCATCTTAATCCAGTAGTCGGGGATACCCATCGCCATACGGTAGTCGAAACCGATACCACCGTCGCGGAATTTGACTGCAAGACCCGGCATGCCGCTCATCTCCTCGGCTATCGTGATTGCATCCGGATTGACATCATGTATCAGCATGTTGGCCAACGTCAGATATGTTATGGCATTGGTATCCTGATTGCCGTCATAATAGTCGCCGTATCCGCCAAATGCCTTACCGAGTCCGTGGTCATAATAGAGCATCGAGGTCACTCCGTCAAATCTGAAACCGTCGAACTTATACTCTTCCATCCAGAATTTGCAGTTGGAGAGGAGGAAATGCAACACGGAATTCTTGCCATAATCGAACAGCAGCGAGTCCCACGCCGGATGTTCACGACGCCCGTCGCCGTAGAAATAGAGGTCATAGGAGCCGTCCAGACGTCCGAGACCCTCCACCTCATTCTTGACAGCGTGCGAATGCACTATATCCATTATCACAGCTATTCCGAGTCCGTGGGCGTCATCAATCAGATGTTTCAGTTCATCCGGTGTGCCGAAACGTGAGGAGGCGGCATAGAAACTGCTGACATGATACCCGAACGAGCCGTAGTAGGGGTGCTCCTGAATAGCCATAATCTGAATGGCATTGTACCCGTCGGCCGCTATGCGCGGCAATACCTTTGTCCTGAACTCATCATACGACCCTACCTTCTCCTCCTGCTGAGCCATACCGATATGGCACTCATATATCAGCAGAGGTTTCGTGTCGGGACGGAAAGACTTGTGTTTGAACTTATAAGGATGTTCGGGCGCATACACCTGAGCGGAGAAGATTTTGGTCTGCTCATCCTGCACCACACGTGTGGCATAAGCCGGGATGCGTTCGCCGCAGCCACCGTCCCACTCTACAAACATCTTGAACAGGTCGCCGTCATGAAGCGCCTCAGCCGGCATTTCGAGTTCCCAGACACCACCGTCGATACGTTCGAGACGATAACGTTCATCCGTCTTCCATTCGCTGAAAGTGCCTATGAGCCAGATGGCTGTAGCATTCGGAGCATATTCTCTGAATATCCAGCGTCCGTCCGGGAGATGATGAAGCCCGAAATATTCGTAGGCGTTGGCGAAATCCACCAACGAACCGCCGGTATTGGCAGTCAGTTCCTGCAGCTTGCGTTCCACATCAGCATGTCTTCCCTCTATAGCGGGTGCGTATGGTTCCAGCCATGAATCATTACGCAGGATATTCAGTTTCTTAGCCATGATTTATATTTTATGCAATTTAAATTCTATATATTATATCTAAATATATCATCTATATTAACAACCTTGGATATGCTTACGGTTTTCTATTTTTTCGGTCACTAATTTACAAATATAATAAACTTTTGCAATATATCAGGCCGCAACCTCCGATAACAACATATTTTAACAGCGTTAATCCGTAAATTTCGTTATCTTTGTAATAATTTAATTTGAATCAACCGACAAATACAACAGACTTATGTTTTCAGGAATAGTAGAGGGAGCTGCCACAGTCACCGACCTGCGCCACGACCGTGACAATCTACATATAACACTCCGCTGTGACTTCACCGAGGAGCTTCACATCGACCAGAGTGTAGCTCACAACGGTGTATGCCTAACCGTTGTATCGCTTAACCCGGACAACACCTATACAGTGACGGCAATACGCGAGACGCTCGACCGCTCCAACCTCGGCGAGCTTAAAGTGGGAGACCTCGTCAATGTGGAACGTTCGATGAAGATTGACGGACGTCTCGACGGCCATATCGTTCAGGGTCACGTCGATACGACAGCTGTCTGCACGGATGTAGAGGATGCCGACGGCTCCACATATTTCACATTCAGATATGACTTTGAACCGGCATTGGCCGCCAAAGGATATGTCACCGTCGAGAAAGGCTCAGTCACCGTCAATGGTGTCAGCCTGACGGTCTGCGACTCAGAGCGCGACCAATTCCGCGTAGCTATAATCCCCTACACCTTCGAGCACACCAACTTCTGCCGCATCCAAAAAGGCACCAAAGTCAATCTCGAATTCGACATCGTAGGCAAATACATAGCCCGCATCACCTCCCTCGCCTGACACTTCTGACCCCAACCGGGAACTCACTGATACAAGATTTTTACCATCTTCCATAAAAATTGCCGGACCCGCTCGGGAATACGGCAATTTTATAATTTCATATACCTCGCAGATAAATTGATTATCTGCGCAACAGAATAAGTTCAGCCTCTGCATTATTCATACCCGACATAGTCATACCGACATTTGAATAGAAATATGTGGGGTCACATACTATATATTTGCGCCCATCGTACATGATATAATCGCCTGTAACATCAGGGTCAGTAAAGGCTACTGCAGCCGCCAGATGTCCGGGATAATATACAAGTGCGACATCGAGACCGCAGATATCCCTCACAAGGCGTGAGAAGTTGATGGCATGGTCCTCACAGTCGCTGTAAGGATAATACCAGCTCTCATCCATAAAAAATATACGGTCACCGCCCCAAAGTTGATCATCATATCCGTACTCGAAAGACTGTGCAAGATGGAGGAGTATATTTACAGCCTCACTTTGCGACTTCCCTCTGACGGCCTCACGCAATGCCGGATAGAGGTCTCTCTCAATTTCCTGTGATGCCGGAGTGTTGCCATGGATTGCCCAGATGGAATAAGGATTGTCAGTAATGCTTGCCACAGGATATGTGCCGTAGAAGTCAATAAGGTTTTTGTTGACAGACACCTCAACATTTACTTCAGGATGAAAATGCGCCGTGACAGCCCTTGACGGTGACGGCTCCAAATCGAAGTCCATTCGGTTACGAATATCGAAACTTAACGACTGTTCGTTTGGGAAGCTGAAGTTGCATATCTCAAAACTGTCACCGGCAGGAATACCGCTGTCAAATCTATAGAACCTATCTCCGTCTACATATAAAGACCCGATATTGAATACTATCCCGGTAGGGTTATAAAAGATGTGAAGTCTTCCCCTTTCGTCCGTTGCGAATCTCATCTTGTACCCACTTTGACTGAAAAGGTAACCTGTAAGCAATGTGGTAGCATTACCATTGCCTCCGGTAAGCTCCTCGGAAACTTTCTGCAACAGATTCAGGTATACCCAGTCACATAATTTGCTGTCTTCACGCAATCTTAGACAGTCGTTAATCAAATTATTGGTTCTATCGTCGCTAAGCCATTTCCAGCCCCGTGCTATTTCCTCTCTTGTCCCGAAGGATGTACCGAACCCGCTTAAGTCCGGCTTACGCAGACTGAAATCCGTGCCATATAACCGGACGGTCATTTCAGGTGAAACATTTTCTTCTACAATATCTTCAATAGGCTCAAAAGGCTGAGGCTGTGGCTGAGGATTGGTAAGGTCAATAATATCGTTGATGACCAATTCTTCGGGTAAAGCCGGAACGACTTTACTGTCATCTTCATCGATTATGACCGGGGCCGGAGATGGTATTTCCGGAGCATTCTGAGCAGGCTTGACCTCTGCCTCTACCCAGCGCTCCTCAAGGTATTTTGCGAATTCCTCGTTTACCCGCTTCCGGTAAGATTCAAACTCCTTCCGCTTCTGTTCCCTGTATTGGTCAAATTTCTCGTCTGCCTCCCTCTGATACTTCTCGAAAGGAGTCTCGGCAACAGCTGTCTGACAACAGAACAATACCGACAATGCAAAAAAACTGTATAATATCCGTGATGACATAGTAAATGCTTTTATATATTTGACATTTCAGAATGTTATCTGAGCCATTACTGCAGGACTTCCGTCGGCTGATAAGCCGGGACTAAGGGCATAGCCCGCTCCTCTGCCGTTCTTTCTCACGAGGATTCGGCGTGCACCCGGAGCTACTATCGCATCCACGATGTTGTATACATACAGGGCTGCGAGTCCGCCTATACAAATATTTCGACTGAGTGCGAAATTATCCGCGCGAGTCTTATACTTCCTTATCAGTTCACTGCTATGCGTGTTCTTGATTTTATTCATGTAGTCCTGACGCATCGTTTCGGTGTAAATGATACCGCCGATGAGTGCCACGCTTCCGCCCATTATAAGACCTCCTTTCAGTGTCGAGCCTTTGTATAGTTGTCCCCAACCCGGCACAATCGCTGAGCGCCATAGACCGTGGACACCGTATGAAGAAACACTTGAAATATCTGAGAAATCAGCATTCCCTCCTTTTCGCTCAACGGCATAAAGGGCATGGTAGTCAAGCAGAGTCATACCTCCACGCTCTACACTCTCCCAATATTCATCGATGCGCCTCGTTTTTATCGGTACTGCAGAACCTTCGACATTCAGCTTAAGCTGATAAGAATCCGATGAACTCAATATCGGATTGGAGTTACTATCGTATTGTTGTACTGATTTATCTTCAAAAATCTCTGTTACCGACACCTTGTCCGTCCGCTCTACATTGGATGCTATTTCTTGTTTCACAGAAATTCGAGCACCGGGCAATGTAGTACTGGCATCCGACTGAACCTCAATAAAATAAAAATCACCCTCAGAGATTTTTGGAACATTTCCCACCCATTTGGGGCGTAGATTTGCACTCTTTTGAGCTTCCGCTAAAAAACAGAAACTCAAAAGAGTACACATCAGTATAAAGAATCTTTTAATCATTTGCCCAAATTACTTAAGACTCTTTGACGGAAATCATCGTGCCTTTTTTCAAGTATTGCCCGGTCATCGGGAGAAATCTTATCTTTCAGAGCACTTTCAGCCTGCTGTGCCATCTGATTTTCTGAACCCATATACTCAAGACATACATAAATATTATATTGATTATTTGGTTTCAGATAACGCGTTGTTTTTATAGGATGCGTATTTTTTACAATTTCTTTGGCTATGCTCATTACGAAATCATTGGCTTCCCCGGATTGATCGCTGACTGACTTTCCAGTTGTGTCATCGCCGGCATATTTATCCATTGAGACACCGATTTCTTCAGTTGCGGTAACAATTGCACTTGCAATTGACTTTGCAAATTCTGCACGGGCCTGGGCTTCTGCAATATTTTTGGCTGTTGACTCCTTAAAATGAGAGCCATTACCAACTTTTCTGATAGCAGGTGCTTCCTCCTGAAGAGTATAGCATTGTTCTTCCGGTAAAACCGCTCCTATGGCAGAATTTACTGCACTTCTATTCGCACCGGGAGCTGTCGGTTTATGACTGCCACATGAAGCCATTCCTAAAGCGGCAATCATTGTAAAACACAAAACGATTCTTTTCATAACATTTAAATTTTAAGTTGTTAATATTGTTTATATTATTTCTTTAATGTTCGCACTGCCCTAACATTACCGAGGCCTGCTTCTTTAAGTATTGTTCCGTAGCAAAAATCTAAAGCATAATAATAATAAAAATATCGACCGGTACTGTCTGCTTGTCTATGACTGAATTCAGAAGTCCAATAGCTGTTGTATCCAGTAAATCCGCCAATTTTATCTCTATTATTATATACAGCCATTAATTCCGCTCTTGTAGGAAGTCTCCAATCTGAATATCCACCCACAGTAGAATTCTCACACATCAATTTAGCAGATTCCCAATAAATAGCTCTATCTAAATCACGTATCTGAACTGCAATACCAGCCGCAGGTATTTCTACCCACTCTGCTTCTACTATTTTTTCCTCACCATAAACAGTTCCGGTCGAAGCGATTGCATAAGCTCTGACATAATATGTAGATTTAGGAAGATTTGTCACATACTTAGAGAAACCGCCAACAGTTCCTGCTCCTCCGGCAATCACCTTATTATCATAAATTGTTGGCTCTGGAAGAGTGCTGTAAACAAAACCTCTTTCAGTATATGACGGGATACCCGCGTATGTTATTTCTCCACGAAATGTTGCTGTTCCATTAGATAAGTCGATATTAGCAATTTCCAACGTTGTAACTTTAGGCGTAGCTACTAATGTTTTGAACTTTATCTCATTTACACTGTACACCACTCCTTTGCTACTCTTTGCATACGCACGTACAAAATATGTTGTATTGGGTGATAACTCATTTAAGAGATATGAGTAAGTTTTGTTTGAGTTAGACGTACAGGTCAGTTTGGATATAGTGTTTTCAAGAGTTGGCATTGAGTTCAATGAATAGACAAAACCACGCTCTGAATACGCAGGTATTCCATCGTCAATTATTTCACCATTCAGTTGTGCAGAAGATATGGATATAGTTGTAGCCGCTAATACATTTAATTTGGGAAGAACAATTTCAGTGCCCGTCGCCAACACATTCATCTCCAAACTACCATAGGAAGAGTTGATTATAATCATCGCCTTATTTACTCCCTTGGATAATCTTGCCCTGTCTATGATGACTGCAACACCTTCAGTTTTTCCATGTTTCAACGTGCCTTTCGCCGGCTTTATCTCGGTTATCCAGTCACATCTCTCCTCAATCTCCCATTCCAGGTCCTCGTATGTTGAATTTACAATATTAAACGACATGGTGTTCAGGCTCTGGTCGGGCGCTTATACACCTCTGACGCTGCCGGCGATTAGAGAGGGGTAGATCTCGGTGGGCGCCGGATAAATATAAAAAAAGGGGGGGGG
>CAMWRB010000063.1 GCA_947176545.1 uncultured Porphyromonadaceae bacterium | reverse complement strand
ATCCGGTTTATATCGTTTGAAAGTCCGCTCCATAAGATTGCTGTCGGATATGTCGGCTACAATCGTATCAGCCTTGACGTTGGCATACTCCTTGTGCATCATCAGCCTGATGTCGTGCATGGGAGTCTCCGCCTGGTCAATGAGCACCATCAGTTTGGGCTGGAATGTAGCTATTTGCCTGACCATCTCGCTGCCTATGCTTCCTGCCGCTCCGGTAATCATGACGACCTTGTCGGTGAGCAGTTCGGCGGCAGCCTTGAGGTCAATCTCGATTTTTTCACGCGGCAGCAGGTCTTCGACGTCAATCGGTTTGAGATTGGCTATCTGTATGTCGCTTTTCCCATCCCATTCGGTGGCATTGGGAAGCACGAGCATCTTGATGCCGGCATCCACCATTTTTCCCGTAAGGTCTGAATATTCATGCAGCGCGTTCATCATCAATGGTGAGACGATGATATATTGCACACCCTTGCGAGCCATGATTTCGATGAGCCGTTCGTCAAAATAGTAAATCTCCTTGCCCATCAGCATATGATGGACCATATCGCGCTCGTTGGTTATGAACCCTGCGAGTCGATAGGGTGTATGTGCTGAGGAATTGATATTTTTGGCCAGAGATACGGCTCCCGATTTGACTCCGAGAATAAATGCCTTGTGCTGGACGTTGCGGTGTATATACTCCTCATATATGGTCTTGACCCATATACGGCTGAGAATCATGAATGTGACGGTCAGGAGTCCGAAGAGGGTCATATCCGAGACTCCGAAGCGGAGTATGATATGTGTCGGGAGTATCAGAGCCTGAAGTATCACCACGAGTGTAACGGCTACCACGACGGAGAAGAAGATTCTGAGCAGGTCATTGAATGTAGAGAAGCGTATGACTCCGACGTAAGTATGAAAGAGCTTGAATGATATAAGGAAGCAGGGGAGGAAGATGACAAGAGTACGCAGCAGCGGCACGATATCATCGAGGAGTGCTTCGGGCCAATGATGCATGGTGTATGCCAGCAATCCCGAGGCTATGACGAATATACAGTCGAGTATAATCATGCCCCAGAACGGAAGAGCCGCTTTGGTGAAATACCACTTGAAAGTGTTCTTGAACTGCTTCATGGCGCTCATGGTGTTTATTCGATGGCTGCGCGGATATGGTCGGCTATATAGCGCACATCGTCATCGGTGACATATGGCCCCGCGGGGAGGCATATTCCGGAGTGGAAGAGGTCTTCGCTGACTCCGTTGACGTATGCCGGGGCGTTGCGATAGACGGGCTGACGATGCATCGGTTTCCAGAGGGGACGGGCCTCGATATTGGCCTTGTCGAGATATACGCGCAGAGCCTCGACGTTGGCGTCGGGCTGACAGTCGGTGACGGCGGTACGAGCGGCGTGCGTGACACCGGCGGCTCCGCCTACAGCTCCGCTGATGACTGCCTTGTAGACTTCATCCTGACCCTTGATGCGCAAATCCTTGTCGAGAATGGCGGCACAGAGCCAGAAGTTGGAGTCGTAACGAGGTGAAGGGTTCTGATGCATGGTAAAACCGGGAAGGTCGGCCAACAGCTCGGTATACAGTTGCTGCACGTGCTTGTGGTGAGCGATATGCTCATCGAGTATGGTCATCTGTCCGCGACCGATACCGGCGCATATATTGCTCATACGGTAGTTGTAGCCTATATGTTCGTGCTGGTAATAGGGATAGCTTTCTCGTGCCTGTGTGGCGTAGAAGAGCATCTCGTTCTTGGCCTCGACATCGGGACATATAAGCGCTCCGCCACCGGAGGTGGTTATGATTTTGTTGCCGTTGAACGAGAGCACACCATATCGGCCGAAAGTACCGAGGATTTGTCCGTCGAATTTGGAACCGAACCCTTCGGCGGCATCCTCGATGACCGGTATATCATATCGGTCGGCTATCTCCATGATGCGGTCTATTTGATAGGGCATACCGTAAAGTGCGACAGGTATGATGGCTTTGGGTTTCCGGCCCGTCTTGGCGATGCGGTCCTTGATGGCTGCTTCGAGCAGTTCGGGGTCCATATTCCATGTCTCGCGCTCGGAGTCGATGAATACGGGTGTGGCTCCGAGATATGTTATGGGGTGGCTCGACGCGCAGAATGTGAATGACTGTACGAGCACCTCGTCGCCGGGTCCGACTCCGCATCCTATGAGAGCGAGGTGGACAGCGGCTGTACCCGCACTGAGTCCGACAACCGATTTGTGCAGTTCGGACTTGCCTTCACGATGATTGACGAAGTGTTCGAGGTCCTGTTCAAAGCCATTGACATTCGGCCCCATTGGCACCACCCAGTTGGCGTCGAAAGCCTCTTTGATAAAGTCCATTTCCTTGCCGCTCATGTGGGCAAGACAGAGTAATATTCTATCTCTCATAGGTCAGTTGCAGTTATGACAGCGGGTCCATGTCCCGGATACAGGTCATACGATTGTGAAATTTCAGCGAGCTTTCCGTACCAGACGTTGGCCAATTCCTTGTCACTGCGCGGAAAGGTGGCAATCACCTTGACGCCGGGTATGTATGAATCACCGGTGAAGAGTGAGTCTCCGCAGATGAACGACAGGCAACTCTCATCATGTCCGGGAGTGGCAAGGACGCGCAATTTCATATCATCGCATGGCGATATAATATCATTATGATGTAAAGATATAATATTATCTGAAATTATGCAAATGGTTTGGTCGTGATAGCGCGAAAAATTCCATTTTGGCGTACCGAAGGCTTGTTTGCCGAACTCGGAGGTGTAAATGGGGAGATGCGGATAACGCTGCATCAGTTCGGGGACTCCATAGATGTGGTCGTAATGGGTATGTGTTATAAAAACAGCTCTCAGAGCGAGGCCCTGAGAGTCGAGATATTGTTGTATCGGGGTGAAATCCCCCACGTCTATCAGTATGGCATCCTTATCATTGTGGATGACGTATGAGTTGGAGTTGAAGACGGAGTTGATGAATTGTTTGACCATTTTTTTGTGATAGAGTCTCTATGTGAGATGTCAGTTGGTGCCGTCAAAGGGTTGGATTGTAGCCTGACCAACGGCGGATATGTCTTCCCGACGCAGGACTTTGCGGATGGTTGTCAGTATGACCTGACAGTCGACCTTGAACGACAGATGGTCTACATACCATACATCATATTCAAACTTCTGTGCCCAGGATATATTGTTACGGCCGTGGCACTGCGCCCACCCGGTTATGCCGGGTCTGACCTCATGACGCCGTGCCTGTGTAGGTGAGTACAGCGGGAGGTAAGAGGTGAGCAAAGGCCGCGGACCGATAAGCGCCATGTCTCCCTTGAAGACGTTCCACAACTGAGGCAGTTCGTCGATGGATGTCGAGCGCACAAACTTGCCGACCTTGGTGAGCCGTTCGGCGTCGGGTAGCAATTTTCCCTGTTCGTCGCGCTCGTCGGTCATGGTCTTGAATTTGATGACCTTGAAGACCTTGCCGTTCTTGCCGGGGCGTTCCTGACGGAAGAAGGCACCGGCGCCCTTGTTGGCGAAATGCAGCCAGATGGTGACGCATGCAAGCGGTACTGCGAGCACAATCAGCGCCAACCCGGAGAGTGTCAGGTCAATGGCCCGCTTGAGGAAGCGGCTGTAAAGCTTCATGCCTTAGATGTATTGTAATTCAGGGATTACCATCGGTCCGAAAGTGGCTGACATAGTGGCCCATGACAGACCGAGGCCGAAAGATGACATAAGCAGTGTCGTGGGCTTGGCTGACAACTGTTCACGCAGACGTGTGACCATCAATGAGGGTATTGACGCTCCGCCCAAGTTGCCGAACTCCTCGATATTGTAAGGCACCTTGTCGATAGGGAGTTTGAGTTTTTTGACCACACGGTCCACAATCATCTTGTTTGCCTGATGGATGAGGAAATAGTCGATATCTGTATTGCGGTCAATGTTTTCGACCGCCATAAATTCCTCAATCGAGCGTGGAGGCTTGGAGATTGCGAATGAAAAGACATTCATGCCGTTGATTAGGGTATGAATGGGTGCGCGGACAATGCCGTTGCCGAAATCCTCCTCGATAAATGATTCGGGAGTGGCCGGGTGACGGAAGCCTCCGTGCGGTGTCATCAACGCCTCATACCCCTGTCCGAATGTATGGAAATCGACTACAATCTCGGGTGCCTCAGTGTCATATTCGAGTGCGATAGCCGTTCCGGCATCTCCAAACAGGGGGACACGACTCTTATCCTTCATCGACCCCATACGCAATGCTGTGTCGCCGATGAGCAACAGCGCACGCCGGACATTGCCTGTAGTCAGCATGTTGCCCCCGACGGTGATAGCGTAGAGGCATCCGCAGCATCCCATAGGCATATCGAGACAGAAAGTGGTGTCGGGGAGTCCGAGACGGTCCTGTAGCAGACAAGAGGTGGGAGGTGTCTTGTAATCACCCGTGACAGACTCGAAGATTAGCACATCGATAGTATCGCGTTCCCAGCCGAGCTCTTCGAGGAGCTTTTCAGCAGCTTTCTGACACATATCGGAGGCACACACTGAGTCATCAGCAAGATGGCGGCTTTTTATGCCAACGGTCTTGTTGAATGTTTCAGCCTCTTCCGGGGTGAGAATACCGAGGTCTTCGGTCGCGACAGCTCTTTCAGGAACGCACGCTGACACTCCGGCCATCCGCACATTCTTAATTCTCCATTTAGCCATATTATACTGAATGGGTTATTGTAATGTAAGGTTTAGAGTTCGATACCCTGGTTGGCAATAATCTCCTTACCCTTCTCGTAGGATGTGAAAGCCATGATATCCTCCGGGTCGAGCATAATGTCGAAAGTGTCTTCTGCAAGCGAAACGAGATTAAGCTGATGAACAGAGTCCCATTCGGGGACATTCTCTTTGCAAAAGTCAGCACCGAGAGCATCAGTGGCAACACCGAAAACTTCGGTGAAGAAATTGTTGTATTGTTCTAAATTTGTCATAATGGTATTTTTTTGTGGGAGTTGTGGGAGAGATGAGAATTATGGGAGTTATCGGAATTATCGGAGTTATGGGATTTTTGTTATTCCTTGGGGAGTTTGGCGTAGAGAATCTTGCCGGCTTCATTTTTGGGGAGTTCCGCTATGGTGCGGACTTCGATGACATTGGCGGGAACTTTGACCGCCTTAAGGAGTGCCTGCAAAGCGTTATCGCTCTGTACCGGGTCTGTGATGTAGACTATGATTTTATCGTCTGTGCCGGTAGTGGCGCAATCGCATGACAGAGCTGAGCGCAGTATATGGTCGCACTCATCGAGACCGATACGATTGCCGAAGATTTTGAGAAAGCGTCCCATACGCCCTTTTATATAATAGAACCCATCCTCGTCGCGGTACGCGATATCACCTGTAGGGAGAAAACCGTGTCGTTCGTCACCGAGAGCAAGGTCAGCGCGTTGTCGTGCGTACCCCATTGTGACATTCCGGCCACGATAACACATCTCACCGGTAGCCGGTGATTCGGTAATGAAGTTTCCCTCATTGTCACGCAGTGATAATTCACCGTTGGGCACCGCTATGCCGATACTGCCCGGTTTGGTGAGAGCATATTCCTCCGGCAGCCAAGCCATACGTGCCGTCCCTTCAGACTGTCCGTAGGTTGCGACCCATCTTTTGCCGTTATCCCGGCAATATTCGGCAAACTTGAGATTGAGTTCCGCCGGCATCTTGCCTCCACCTTGAGTGAGCAGGGTGAGGTGGGGCAACTTCATGCGGGTGAAACGCAGTTTGTCGAGCACCTCGTAGCTGAAGGGAACACCGGTGAAGCTTGTGGCTTCCTGTTCCTTGAGAAATTTCCAGAAGCCGGGGTCGGTCATCTTGAGGTCAGTGATGAGGATTGTAGCTCCGACTTTGAGATGAGAGAAGACCATTGACAGTCCCATAGTGTAGTACAAGGGGAGTACCATAAAGGGTCTGTCAGACGATGTCAGGCGGAAGAACGTGCTGATATTCAAAGCTGCGGCCTCGATATTCTCATACATATGGCGGACCAGTTTGGGACTGCCTGTAGAGCCGGATGTGGGGAGCAGATGGCTGAGCATCGGATTAAGTTCCGCCGGCTCATTGTCGAGATTAGTGATGGTGTATCCGTATTGAGTCAGCAGCCCGTCTGCATTCTCTCCCTCTGCCGGTGCGACGATATATTGCGGGCGATATGTGTCGAGGAGTGTATCGAGAAGGGCTTCGTCAGTATGGGCGTTGAGTATCAGCGGTACATTGCCGGAGATGATTGCAGCCATGACCCATGCTATGCCCCCGACATTGTTCTCGGTGAGAACAAACATCAGTGAACGCTCCGGGAGAGTCTGACTGAGAGCCTGAGAGAGCGCGATAATATCACCGTAAGTAATATTGTTTCCGTCGGAATCAATAGCAGCGAACGCCTCAGGAGCTTTTTTATCAATATCTAACAACATCAGAATATAACGAATACAATAGAAACTTATCCCACAAATAACCAGTCATTAATATCTAATAACTAATAACTAATCACTAAATCGAAGCGCATCCGTTCACTCCCAGGATTTCACCTGAGATATATGAAGCCTTATCTGAGGCGAGAAATGCGCATGCGTTGGCGATGTCTTCGGGCGTTGCAAGTCGTCCGAGGGCAATACGGCCTATACGCACATCGATTTTATCTCCGGAGGCTTCATAGAGTTCCTCAAAGCGTTCAGTCTTGACGATACCCGGTGCGACGGCATTGACACGAATGCCGGAGGGGGCAAGTTCTTTGGCGGCGGAGCGGGTGAAAGAAATGATAGCTCCTTTCGTGGCACTGTAGGCAGACTGTCCGGCGCTGCCGAGTACTGCTGTCACGGAGGCAATATTCACAATCGAGCCTCCGCCTGTACGAGCCATGATGCGTGACACGAGTTGAGTGAGTTCGA
>CAMWRB010000062.1 GCA_947176545.1 uncultured Porphyromonadaceae bacterium | reverse complement strand
CTATGTTTATTTGGCATTTTGACGGATTTTTTATTGATTATTAACATTTTTATTGTTATTTTTGCATATACTAATCAAAATAACCGGAATATGTCCCGCATCGTAAAAATTAAAAAAGGACTGAATATCCCCGTGCCCGGTAGCGCAACAAGCCATCTGACCAAAGTCACTCCGGCAGCTGTGGGTATAACTCCCGATGACTTCCCGGGGTATCGCTGGAGACCTGTTGCCGCTCCCGGAGATAAAGTTGTGGTCGGCACTCCACTCTTTGAGGCGAAAGAGGATGATGATATCAAGCTGGTGTCACCGGTAGCCGGACGTGTAGAAAATATCAGACGCGGAGACCGCAGACATATACTGGATATGCGGATAATACCTGAAGGTCGTCCCGATGAATGTGTCAATATCGAATTGCCGGATTCTATCCCGGACTTCGGCCCTGCCGGTAACCGCAGTAAACGATTCGACAGTGCTGAGTGGCTGCAATTTCAGGATAAGGCACGCGCTGCTATCAAGCACTCGGGATTGTGGGCCATGATGAGACAACGTCCCTTCGATGTCGTACCGGCAGCCGAGATTATACCTGACAATATCTTCATCACTGCTTTTGACTCAGCGCCCGGAGCTCCGGAGCTGATGAACTCTATCGACAGTCAGGACATATACAAGGGTCTTCAGGTACTTGACGCATTGACTTATGGCACTGTATATCTGGGATGCGCACCCAATCAGGCCAATCAGCTTGAAGTTGTTGCCAACCAAAAGGCTGTCATAACCGTGTTTGACGGACCTCATCCCGCCGGAAATGTCGGGCCTCAGATTGCGGCAATTGCTCCGGTAGCCAAAGGTTCTACATACTGGACTCTCGACATACGCACTCTTGCGGCAATTGGCTATCTGTTCAACACCAATGAGATTGACATGCGGACCGTCATTGCCGTCACGGGTCCGGAAGTTTCCAACCCTCATCTGGTCGAGACACTATATGGGGCAGATATGCAGTCACTCCTTTCAGAATTTGATATCAACCGGGATAAGGAACTTCGAGTAATTTCAGGCAACGTACTCACCGGTTATAATGTGGAACGTAATTCAGGGTATCTGAGGTATCCGTACAGACAGGTCAGCATCATCGAAGAGGGTGAGCATATCGACGAATTTATGGGATGGGCGTCTATGAGTCCGAATAAATTCAGTGTGAAACGCATGCTCCCGTCGGGACTCTTCAAAAGCGAACGTACATACCGCTTTGACACACGACTGCTGGGAGGTCATCGTGCAATGATATTGACCGGTGAACTGGACAGTGTGTTTCCTTTTGACATATATCCGGAATATCTGTTGAAAGCCACGATGGTCTCGGACTATGACCGGATGGAAAATCTGGGCATCTATGAGGTCGCACCCGAAGACTTCGCATTGCCTGAATTTGTCGATACATCCAAGCAACCGTTACAGCAAATTATCCGCGAAGGTCTCGAACGTCTTCGCGCGGACCAATAAATTATATCTATCTCAGCAACAGCTATGCCTAAAAGAAATAAATTAAAAGCACGGATAGACCGTTACAAACCCTTGTTTGAGGAGGGTGGAAAACTGTCACCGTTGCATTCGGTTTTCGAGGGTTTCTATACATTCCTCTTTACACCGGATGAGACATCCCGGTCGGGTGTGCATATCCATGATGCCAACGACTCCAAGCGTACGATGATAACAGTCATCATCGCCCTCCTCCCCTGTTGCCTGTTCGGCATGTGGAATATAGGCTATCAGCATGGTCTGGCAACCGGGACTTCCTATGACATGTCAATATGGAATATGTTCCTGTTTGGTCTTTGGGCCGTTCTCCCGATGATAATCACCTCATACGTGGTGGGTCTGGGTATTGAGTTCATCTTTGCCCAACTTCGAGGACATGAAATTCAGGAGGGTTTTCTCGTATCAGGTCTCCTTATACCAATGATATGCCCCGTGGACACTCCCTGCTGGATGATAGCGGTTGCCGTGGCATTTGCAGTAATATTTGCCAAGGAGGTATTCGGAGGAACAGGCTTTAACTTCATCAATGTAGCCCTAACGGCGCGTGCATTTCTCTTCTTCGCCTATCCATCCAAGATGAGCGGTGACAATGTTTTTGTCACCCTCGGTGACGGAATACCTGTAGACGGGTTCAGTGGCGCAACACCTTTGGCTGAGGGCGCACAACTCTCGTCAGATACTGTCCGTCTCACCGCAGTAGATGGCTCACCGTTATCGTGGATGGATATGTTCTGGGGACTTAACGCCGGCTCATGGGGTGAGACTTCTGTATTCTGTATCCTTATCGGCATGGTCATCCTCCTTATAGCCGGTATCGCATCATGGAGAGTTATTGTCTCGGCTGTGGCCGGAGCTCTGGCTATGGGCTGGCTTGCCCATGCATTTGCGACTCCCCTCTATCCCGTCAGCTTTGTCTCTCCCATACATCAGTTCTGTCTCGGCGGTCTGGCATTTGCAATTGTCTTTATGGCCACGGACCCGGTGACTGCTTGCCACACCAATACCGGCAAATGGATATATGGTTTTCTGGTAGGCGCCGTGGCTATTATAATCCGTTGCTACAACACCGGATTTCCGGAGGGTGCAATGCTTTCAGTATTGCTGATGAACTGTTTCGCACCGCTTATCGACTGGTGTGTCGTCGAGAGAAATATAGCGCGTCGCAAGCGTCGCATAGTTTACCGTAAAGACTCAGCATTATGATTAATCGGCAAAGTAATATATATACCGTCATTTATGCGGCATTGTTGGTTATTGTCGTGGGAGTGACTCTCTCACTGGTGTATCAGGCACTGCGTCCGAGTCAGGTGGAAAACATGGCAAATGACACCCGACGGCAGATATTGGCTGCTGCAAGGATTTATCCGACAGCTGACAAACCGGTTAATGTGCTCTATGATGAACATGTCCGGGACTCATTCATAGTAAACTCTTCGGGCAAACGCATTAACGATGACACCAATCCCTTTGACGTAAATATCGGAGAACAGGTGAAACATCCGGAGAGTGAGAGACTTCTTCCTGTCTTCGTTTGTTCGACAGAAAACGGCACAAAATATATCCTGCCGGTGTATGGTGCGGGACTGTGGGGACCTATCTGGGGATATGTAGCCTTTGATGATAACGGCGACACGATATACGGTGCATATTTCGCTCACCAGGGTGAGACACCGGGACTCGGCGCCGAGATTGAGAAACGTGAATTTTCCTCACAGTTTGACGGAAAGAATGTCTTCAATGCTCAGGGAGATTTCACTTCAGTCCTTGTAGTCAAGGCGGGACGTGAGCCCAAGGATGGCACACCATATGTCAATGCAGTAAGTGGTGGTACGGTGACGAGTACCGGCGTACAGAATATGTTGCACAACTCGCTCGAACCATACACGTCGTTTCTTAAATCATTATCACATTCAGACACAGAAACACGATGAAAGTACCTCAATCCCTCATACCGCTAATAAATCCGTTCTCCAAGGATAATCCGGTAATCGTCCAGATACTCGGCATCTGTAGTGCTCTTGCCGTTACCGCCAAACTCGAACCGGCCGTGGTGATGACAATATCCGTTACCGCCGTGCTTGCATTCGCCAACGTTATCATATCGGCCATGCGCAAGACCATTCCCACCGCGATACGCATCATAGTGCAGCTCGTCGTAGTGGCCGCGCTGGTGGTCATTGTCGACCAGGTTCTCAAAGCATATGCCTACGATGTCTCTGTGCAGCTCTCAGTCTTTATCGGCCTGATAATCACCAACTGTATTATCATGGGTCGTCTGGAGGCTTTCGCACTCAACAACTCCCCGTGGCCGGCATTCCTCGATGGTATAGGCAACGGACTGGGTTATGGTTGGATATTGATAGTCGTTGCCTTCTTCCGCGAGTTGCTCGGTTCCGGAACACTCTGGGGGTATCAGATTATACCTCAATGGCTTTACGAACACGGGTATCAAAACAACGGAATGATGATATTGCCTCCGATGGCACTCATTACCGTGGCTTGTATTATATGGGTGCACCGCTCCCGCAATAAGGATATCTGAAGAAATTTAAGATATGGAAAATCTAAATCTGTTTATACGGTCTATATTTGTCGACAACATGATATTCGCATACTTTCTCGGTATGTGCTCATATCTTGCTGTCTCCAAAAATGTCAAGACGGCATTCGGTCTTGGTATGGCTGTGACATTCGTACTTATCGTCTCTTTGCCGGTATGCTGGACCATCAATACTTATATCCTTCAGCCGGGAGCATTGAGTTGGCTTGGCGAACGATATGCCGACGCGGACCTCTCGTTTCTTGGCCTTATCATGTTCATATCTGTAATCGCGGCATTAGTGCAGATGCTTGAGATGTTTATTGAGAAGTTTTCACCGGCGCTTTATTCATCATTGGGCATCTTCCTCCCGCTTATAGCCGTCAATTGCGCTATCTTGGGTGCGGTTCTGTTTATGCAGCAACGTGACTTCAGCAATGCCTGGACAGCGACAGTATATGGAGCCGGCTCAGGCATCGGCTGGTTGCTGGCGATAGTGTGTCTGGCAGCTATTCGCGAACGTCTTGAATACAATAATATTCCGCGTCCGCTGAAGGGAGTCGGTATATCATTTATCATAACCGGTCTCATGGGAATCGCTTTCATGAGTTTCCTCGGTATTAAAATCTGATTATTATGCTCACAGCTATACAGTGGTCCTCGATTCTTGCAGCAGCCGTCATATTCCTTATACTGGTGATGATACTCGTGGCGCTGCTTCTGGTAGCCAAAAGATTTCTCGTCCAATCGGGCGAAGTGTCCATCTCCATCAATGATGACGCCAAAGTGCTTCGCACACCCTCCGGCTCATCGCTGCTAATGACTCTTGCCAACAATGACATCCATCTCTCGTCAGCATGCGGAGGCAAGGGAAGTTGCGGTCAGTGTAAAGTACAGGTACTCTCCGGGGGTGGTGAGATGCTTCCGACGGAGGCGGTACACTTCACACGTAAACAAATCCGCGAACATTGGCGTCTGGGATGTCAGGTAAAGGTCAAGGAGGATATGACGCTTAAGGTGGAGGCATCTGCACTTAATGTCCGCGAATGGGAATGTGAGGTCATATCCAACCGCAATGTGGCAACATTCATCAAGGAGTTTATCGTAGCTCTTCCCAAAGGGGAACATATGGACTTCATACCCGGCTCCTATGCACAGATTCGCATTCCGAAATATTCCATGTCATACGACAAGGATATAGACAAAGCGCTCATCGGCGACGAATATCTCCCCTCCTGGAAGCAGTTCGGACTCTTCGGACTGACATGCCGCAATGATGAGGAGACAGTTCGAGCCTACTCGATGGCAAACTATCCCGAAGAGGGTGACCGAATAATGCTGACTGTCCGTATTGCCACTCCCCCCTTCAAACCCAAACCTGAAGTAGGATTTATGGATGTCAGCCCGGGTATTGCCTCATCATACATATTCTCACTTAAACCCGGAGATAAAGTATTGATGTCAGGCCCGTACGGAGACTTCCATCCGATAGTCGACTCCACTGACGAGATGATATGGGTCGGCGGAGGCGCCGGTATGGCACCTTTGCGCGCTCAAATCATGTGGATGACCAAGACATTGCAGACGCGAAATCGAAAGATGTCGTATTTCTATGGTGCAAGAGCACTCAATGAAGTCTTCTATCTCAATGATTTTCTGGAACTCGAGAAAGAGTATCTCAACTTCAAGTTCTATCTTGCCCTTGACCGTCCCGACCCGGCAGCCGATGCTGCGGGTGTAGCATATACACCCGGCTTTGTACATCAGGTGATGTACGAGAAGTATCTTAAAGACCACGATGCGCCCGAAGATATACAATTCTATATGTGCGGTCCCGGTCCGATGAGTAACGCGGTCAATAAGATGCTCTATGACATAGGCGTGGAGCCCGAACAAATCCACTACGATAACTTCGGTGGATAGTCAGGCGCACTGAAAAATGATTTGCTTATGAAATGTGCGGGATACCGGTAAATTCTAATTGTAACACCGGAACCGAGACAGCTCGCTGCTGTCAATTCATTCGGAATACACTTTTTTATGCGCAAAAATTGGTAAAATTTGCAAAATACACAGCAATTGCCTAACTTTGTCGTAAATACTAACCTTGCCGGAACGTTCTAATAGTTTCGGTTAATATCATCAAATAATACCATGCAAAGAGACAACGAAATCTTTGAAATTATCGACCGCGAACATCTTCGCCAACGTCGTGGCATCGAGTTAATCGCCAGTGAAAACTTCGTCAGCGACGAGGTAATGCGTGCTATGGGCTCATGCCTGACCAACAAATATGCCGAGGGCTATCCCGGCCACCGTTATTACGGCGGTTGTCAAGTAGTCGATGAGGCTGAAAACCTTGCAATCGAACGTGCCAAGAAGCTTTTTGACGCTGAATGGGCCAACGTTCAGCCTCACAGCGGTGCTCAGGCTAATATGGCAGTCTTTTTGGCTTGCCTGCAGCCGGGAGATACATTCATGGGTATGGACCTCGCACACGGCGGTCACCTCTCACACGGCAGCCCCGTAAACTTCTCAGGCCTCAATTACAAGCCTATCTCCTACACAGTAGACGCTGAGACAGGTCGCGTCAATTACGAGGAGATGGAGGAGAAAGCGCGCGCAGAACGTCCCAAACTGATTATTGCCGGTGCATCCGCTTACAGCCGCGAATGGGATTATGCCCGCATCCGTAAATTGGCCGATGAAATCGGTGCAATATTTATGGTTGATATGGCTCACCCCGCCGGTCTTATCGCTGCCGGACTCCTTGAGAATCCCGTAAAACACGCACACATCGTCACAACAACCACTCACAAGACACTCCGCGGACCTCGTGGCGGTATGATATTGATGGGTAAGGACTTTGACAATCCCTGGGGTAAGAAGACTCCCAAAGG
>CAMWRB010000061.1 GCA_947176545.1 uncultured Porphyromonadaceae bacterium | reverse complement strand
GAGTTAGTATGGTCTGACCGGGGGTCGGACAAATCTGACAGGTCTGATTGGTCTGACAAGTCTGACAGGTCTGATTGGTCTGACAAGTCTGACGGGTCTGACACGTCAGAAGGGTCAGAATATAGCTTAGTTAGATTAAATCACACAAATATAGTAAAAAAGCACAACCCGACAAAAATTGACAACTAAAAATATCCACCCCCAACTCTCGGCAGACTCTTTTTTTAGGTCAGAGGGACTTGCCGCTGACGTATGCGATTGCTTCGTTCAGTTCCTCAAGGCGCATCATGCGCGCTATTCCGATATATGTCAGCAGACCGGCCACTGACTGAACACCCAGTATAATCATGGCATTGATATGAATGGATACGCCTTCAGGCAGCCATACACTCAGCACAGCGCCGACAAGCCAGGCGACACAGCACATCACCGCAGACGGCAATAAAAATGGAAGATTGACGCGCAACAGGTCTCCGACCGAGAGAGGGAGTCCGTGGGCCGTTACATAAAGGAGTATCAGCCAGGTGATAATGGTCGCTCCCAACAATCCCCATACCAATACGGGAACGGTGTGCCACCCGACCGTAGCAAAGATAGCCACGAACAGCAGACCATCCTTGACACCCTCGGAGACTATCAGATGGCGGGCTTTCCCGAGCGAAAGAAGATAATTGGAATAGAGCGAGACAAGTACCACAAAGATACCGCGCACACAGAGAATCTGAAACAAAATTATGGCATCATCCCATTTGTCGGCAAAGAGAGCGTGAAAGAGGTTGGGAGCTGTGACAGTGAGCAACAGCATAGCCGGCAAGAGGATAAAGGCAGCGAAACGCCCTGTCTTGCGGCAATAGCGACGGAAGGCTTCTACCGAGTCCTGCACTCCGGAGAGGAGCGGCACGAATGAAGCGGTAAGTACCTGCGAGATAGAAGCCGTAAACATCTTGCTGTACTTGTCGGCCTGCGTATATACACCCAACGGTGCGAGACCGTACCAGACACCAATCACGAAGTTGTAGACATTCTGCGAGATGGTGTTGAGCAACGATGAGGAGAAGACACTGACACCCACACGCCTGACTTTGCGCATTGATTCGCGGCTGAAAGTCAGTGACGGCCACCAACCGCCGGTGAGCCACAATATCAGTGTCTTGACAGCAGCCATGATGACCGAATACCAAACCATAGCCCACGCGCCGTAGCCACGGAACGCGAGTATGACTCCCGCTATGCCGGAGACAAATATGGCTACACTGTTGGAGACAGCTATCATCTTGACCTCCATACGCTTCATCAGCCTGTTGGTCTGCACTATCGCCAGTCCGTTGATGACAAAAGTCAGGAACATCACTTTGGACATGGGGATGAGAGCGTCATTGTCATCGAACAGGCGCGCTATAAGCGGAGCACACAGATACAACAGCGCGTATACACCGACTGACACAATGAGATTGAACCAGAATACGGTGGAGTAGTCCTCCTGTGTCGGCTCCTTCTCACGCAGCAGGGCCGCACCGAAACCGCTGTCGACAAATATTATGGCGAAGGCTTGAAATATCGCCAGTGCTCCGACCAGACCAAACTCCTCTTTGCTCAGGATATTGGCCAGTATCACTCCGACAACGGCATAAAGAACCTGTGTAGAGACACGGTCTATCGTATTCCATTTCAGAGTGCCGGCGGTACGGCGTTTAAGGTCGGACATATGCTGTACGTCAGTTGATGGGGATAAGCTTTCCGCCTCCTTTGTGAGTTATCTCGGGCGTGCCGGTATAATAGATTTTGGTGGAACCTATACCGGTGACACTGAGGCGACTGCCGGGACAACATCCGATGGTACCTCCTCCGAAAATCCGGCATCTGACATCACCGCAAGTCAATTGGTCAGCCTGGATGGTTCCTGTGCCGGTCATACGGAATGTCGCCTCCTTGCAGGTGCCGGATAGCGATATGGTGCCCATACCGGCTGTCACCTTTGCATAAATCTCATTGACGGAGAGTCCGGAAGCGACGATGCTGCCGTTGCCAATCTGCGAAAATTCCATCTGCTCGCATTGCGCCGGTGCTTCGACCACGATTTGTGCGTCGGAATAGTTGAGCACTTTGCTCAGGCGGGAGGAGTAGACATAGAGGGTAGGCATCGAGGGATGGTCATCGTCGGCGAAATCCTCGGTATGTATCTGAATCTTCAGCTTGCCCTTGCCATTATTTATTATCAGTCTGTCCGACAAAGCCTTGTCTGCCGATTGCCATCTGACAGTGCCGTTGAGCGCCGCATCGTTGCGATAGACGATGTTTACGCTGTCCTGCACCTGGATGGCGGTAAACTCACCGACATTACGCACCTCTTCGCCGGGCACGGGGTCTGCGGCAGAGACCGGTGTCACGGAGAGGAGTGTCAGAAGCAGGGATATCAGATATATGCTGCGGGGGTAAAGAGAGGTTGGTGTCATGTGATTTCTTATATTGAGAGGGGTTATTATCGGGGATGGTCTGAAATTATTGGAATTGATGGAAATTATGATTGGGAGAGGGTATTGAGGAGCTGTTCGGTATGGTCGAGGATGGGCATCAGTTCGTCGAGAGTGTTAGCACGCAGCATCGCTATGCGCGTCTCGCGAAAGTTCGGTATGCCCTTGAAGAGCGGTGAGGCGGCCAGATGACGCCTGATATGCAGTATACCGCGATATTCGTCAATCCGCTGCACACTCTCCTCAACTTGACGGCGCAACAGCGCGAACCGACGATTGAGAGGCACAGGGGTATAAGTGCCCGTGTCAAGCATCTCACGTACTTCATGGAAGAGCCAGGGAGCGCCAAAGGCCGCACGGCCTATCATTATACCGTCCACTCCGTATGTCTCAAAGGCTGACAGAGCCTCCTCCGGCGATGTGATGTCACCGTTGCCTATGATGGGGATTTCCATACGCGGGTCCTGCTTCAGCTCACCGATGAGTGTCCAGTCGGCTTTACCGGTGTACATCTGCGAACGTGTGCGTCCGTGGACGGTCAGCGCCTTGATGCCGCAATCCTGCAATCGCGGAGCGAGGTCGGTGATTATCTTGTTCTCACAATCCCAGCCGAGACGGGTCTTGACAGTCACGGGGATTGACACTGCATCTACTACCGCTTTGGTGATGGATAGAAGTTTGGGTATATCACGCAACATTCCGGCACCGGCACCCTTATGAGCCACCTTCTTGACCGGACAACCGAAATTGATGTCCAGGATGTCGGGTTGCGCCTGCTCGACAATACGGGCCGCCTCGACCATCGCCTCCGGTTCGCGGCCATATATCTGTATGGCGACGGGGCGTTCGCGGTTGTCGATATCCAGCTTGCGCGTGGTCGACGCTATATTGCGGATGAGTGCTTCAGCCGAGACGAACTCCGTGTAGACCATCGATGCCCCCTGCTCGCGACATATCAGGCGGAAGGAGGGGTCGGTGACATCCTCCATCGGGGCAAGCATCACGGGCCTATGTCCTAACTCTATGTTTGCTATCTTCATTCAGTCGGGATTTTAATGTAATGTTACTGCAGGGTCAGACGGTTGAGAGAGCGGGAGGCTACCAGACGGCATATTTCAAGAAACTCTTCGCGTGTCAGTTCCATGACACGACGGGCGGTGTATGTCGCGTCTATAATACGTCCGAAATACAACATGCTCTTGGCCAGAGACATGGCCGACCCTTCGCGATGGTCTGAACGGACAAGTAGCTGTCCGCGGTATTGCTCGCGTATACGTGCGAAAATACGTTCCGATACGGGTCCCTGCGCCAGACGGTCTATCTCGTTTCTGATTAGATTGATACACCGAGCGGTATTCTCACGGTCGCACCCCGCGTATATATTCAGTGTGCCGGTGTCGGAATAGAGGCTGACGGTGCTGTCCACACTGTAAGCCAGACCCCGGCGCTCGCGTATCTCCTGATTGAGGCGCGAACTCATATTGGGACCGCCGAGGTAATTGTTGTAAAGAAAAAGTGCATACCGACGCTCGTCGAGACGGCCGAAAAGACGTGTCCCCAATATGGTATGCGCCTGATGTCCGGACTTGTCGATAACCTTGTCGAATGGGGCGGCCTCGACCGGCATCGAGCGGTTCAGACCGCTGACACTGTAATGCAGGCCGCTGAAATAACGCTCCAGCAGACGGAGTATGCGCGCGGGGTCATCGGGTGTGACGGCATATATGACCATGTTGTCCGGCGTATACTTGGTGTCGAGAAATGTCCGGCAGTCGCCGCCGGTGAGCGACATGACCGAGTCGGGAGTACCCAATATGTTATGAGCCAACGGCGAACCGGCAAATATCAGTTCTTCGTAGCAGTCGAAGACATTGTCAGACGGTGAGTCGAGATAAGAGTGAATTTCCTCGATGACCACACCGCGTTCCTTGTCAAGTTCCCCGGCGGGAAATACGGAATTGCGTATAATGTCGGCCAACAGTTCGATGGCCCGTTCGGCATTACCGGCCGGGGCGGTGGTGTATATGAGTGTCTCCTCCTTGGATGTGTAGGCATTGACTTCGCCGCCGACACTCTCAAGGCGATTGGATATGTGCCACGACTTGCGACGCTTGGTCCCCTTGAAGAGAGTATGTTCCACAAAGTGGGCCAGTCCCTCACGGTCAGCCGGCTCATCGCGGCTGCCGGCATTGACGGCGACACCGATATATGCCACATTCCCGTCCGAACGGCGTCCGACAACTCTCAGACCGTTGGATAATGTATCTGTTCTAACTTCGTTATTCATAATTCCTGTCATCTCCCTTTTCCTCCACGGGACTCATATAATATATTTATTACTGCCGAAGCGGCGTCACATCTCCTTGCGCAGACGTGCCACCGGTATACGCTTGGCATCACGATACTTGGCGATTGTACGTCGGGAGAGAGTATATCCCCGCTTCTGCATCTCCTCACATATACCGGCATCACTGAGGGGATGACGCTTGTCCTCGTCGCGTATTATGGCTTCGATTTCGGCCTCAATCTGGCGGTTGGTAAGCGTCTCGCCCAACTGCTCGTCGCCCTTGACATTGGAGAAAAACTCACGCAAAGGACGCACCGCCCCCCAGGGGGTCTCGACATATTTATTGTTGGTGGCGCGCGAAATGACCGATAGGTCAAGCCCGGTGATGGCACTGATGTCCTTAATCATCATGGGCTTCAGTTTGTAGACATCACCGGTTTCAAAATATTCGTGCTGCATCCTGACAATAGCGGTCATCACCGCAAGGAGTGTCTTCTGACGCTGACGCACATTCTCGATAAAGTCGCGTGCATTGTTATAGCCGCTTATAGTGAAGGCTTTGTCACGACGCGCATCCCGCTTGCGCAGGGCCGGGTCATTGACCGCGCTCTGATAACTCTGCTCAATCGTCAGTTCGGGGAAACGGTTATTGACCGATATGACAAGTTCGCCGTCATCGTTGCTGACCCTGAAATCGGGATATATGACCGAGGCCGCTGTCTCGCGCTCGCCACCGTATGCGGCTCCCGGCTTGGGATTGAGAGAACGTATGAGCGCTCCGGCGGCCGACACACGTTCGGGCGAAATCTTCAGACCGGATATAATCTTGTGGGAATGCTTGTTGATATATGCGTCAAAATAATCAGTAAGTATGGCGATGGCATCATCCCTCTCGCGGCTCTGCGGCAGCGCCCGCAGCTGTATCAGCAACGAGTCGCGCAAATCGACGGCCCCGACACCGGCCGGGTCCAGACCGCGAACCACTTCGAGAGCCTCGGCAGCCACGTCGTATGGCACTTCGACACCGGTATTTATGGCCAAATCATCGAGTATGTTATTCAGTCCACGCTGCAGACGCCCGTTGTTGTCCAGATTGCCGACGATATAACGCGCCATCTCCGCGACCTGCGGCGAAAGGCGCAACTGCCCGATTTGAGCCGTCAGATGGTCGTAGAGTGACTCCGACTCATCCGGGGCGGTGAAATCATAATCGTTGTCGTCGTGTGAATAATTGTTGGCACGTCTCAGATAATACGGAGTCTCATCGGAGTCCGGAGTATGCTCATCCTCATCAACTTTGAGAGCCGGGTTGGCCTCCAGTTCTGCCTCGACCGCCTCGTCAAACTCGCGCGCGTTAAGCTCAAGCAATCTCACGAAACGGAGTTGCTGCTGCGACAGACGCATTCGCTGGGTCTGCTGTAATTCGGTGGTAACTTTAGGTCCGGCCATAATTGAGTACAAAATTAATCAAATATCCTCTATGATGTAAATGAATTTTTAACTTTTTTGCAATATCAGTATAAAAAGCATTCTGTAAATTTGGGTATTTGCGTGAAAAGTATTACTTTTGCACAACTGTAATGCGCGCTCCGCGACATCGTCACCGACGATTGCATTTTAGCGACCCGGAGAGATGCTTTGCAGCCAATCAAATTAATAATCAATACGAAAAACGTTAAAATTGCCATGGCAGAAAATAATAACAGCCAAGACCTCAACTCAATAGACGACCTTAACAATCGTCTGACCAATGCCGGTCAGAAGGTGGCTGACAACAAAAAAATCATCTATTGGGCACTCGGTATAATTGTGGTTATTGCCGTATTCATCGGCTCATATTTCTGGATTTACCGCAACCCGGGTCTCAACAATTCATGGGCAGCATATAATCAGGTTGAACTCACTGCCAACGGCAATGACACAATCCGTGCCCGCGAATATGCCAAGGTCGCTGACAAATACAGTCACTTCGACGCCGGCAATGTAGCCTCTCTCGCAGCCGCCGAGGCATACTACAACATCGGCAAATATCAGGAGGCTGTCAAGTATCTCGACAAGTTTGACACATCCGATGATGTACTTCTGGCTCAGGCTAAGATGCTGCTCGGTGACTCATACGTCAATCTCAAGAAATACGACGAAGCCATCAGCGCCTACAACACCTGCATCCGCAAAGCCGGTGGCAATCCGCAGATTGTACCCATAGCTCTCTACAAGGAGGCTAACGTATATGACGAACAG
>CAMWRB010000060.1 GCA_947176545.1 uncultured Porphyromonadaceae bacterium | reverse complement strand
TGTATTTGTATCGACATCCCCATCTTCCGGGATAAGTTTGAGCAATTGGTCATTGACCTTATCATTGTGCAGCTTGTCAATAAGTTCCGAGGCAATTTTGCCCGATATTTCGCCGGGCATAACGGTATATATGATTTTTGAACCTTGAAAAGTAGGTTCATCGGCATACATATTTCTCAGATAGACGGGTGTAAGGGCAGTTATGAGACCTGTGCACTGAATGATGTCGGGATTCCATCTGAGTTTCTTGACGGTCTCGATAGTGCCACGGGCGAAGAAAATGGCTCTCTCATCGTTGTCATCTCGGTTGAAACCGTACTCATCGGAATCGGTGTCAAGCTTCTGAAAGTAGTCATCGCTGTCTATGAAATAGACCTGAATGCGCGATGGTTGCATCGAAGCGACCTTTATGATTAGAGGATGGTCATTATCATTGATTTCAATATTGAGTCCGCTTAATCTGATGACCTCATGCAACTGATTTCTTCTCTCGTTGATATTACCGAATTTCGGCATAAAGGTTCTGACCTCATACTGTTTCGGGGGCATACTTTGGGGTAAGCTTCTTCCGAGGTCGGAGGCATCTCCTGTCTGCAGGTAGGGTGTTATCTCTTGTGATACGAATAATATTTTCTTATCTGCCATTCTTGTCAGTCTTGTCATGTCACATCCTGAAAGAGTATCTCCGGGAGTGTGATATGTGGTCATTAATGACGGTATGAGAGCCGTTTGTGATTGCAAAGATACAAAAAATAATGGAAAAATCCTTGACTTTTCGTTTTTCGTGGCTATCAGGTGTGCAATATACACGATTTTGATTAATTTTGCAGACTGAAATGCCGTAAAATCGGTGTATACAAATGGAAATAATCAGAACAACCGTGCAACTTGTCGAGTATATCTCGAAAGTTAAAGAGAGAGGCCTTAGGATAGGTCTTGTTCCTACGATGGGTGCGCTGCATGACGGTCACTTGTCATTGGTGGAACGTTCCGTCGCGGACAACGACATAACCGTAGTGTCGGTATTTGTTAATCCGACTCAATTCAACAATCCGGCTGATTTGGCTACTTATCCGAGAGATGAGCAGAGGGATATCACCTTGTTGGCCGGTGCCGGCGCTTCAGCTGTCTATCTGCCGACAGTCGAGGAAGTCTACCCGGAGGGCACATCAGCCGCAGCCGGGTATAAGTATGATTTAGGAACAGCCGCAGAGGTGATGGAGGGTAAGATGCGTCCTGGACATTTCCAGGGTGTTGCCCAGATAGTCAGCCGTCTGTTCCGGCTCACTCGTGCTGACGTGGCATATTTCGGTGAGAAGGATTTCCAACAGATAGCCGTCATACGCAATATGATAGCTTCCGAAGGAATCGATATCCGGATTGTGGCTTGTCCTATCAAGCGTGCTGATGACGGCCTTGCACTTTCAAGCCGCAATGCTCTGCTTACCGATGACCAGAGACGTCGTGCGCCGATTATCTATCGGACTCTTCAGTCGAGTGTCGAGTACAGTATGACTCACAGTGTGCGTGAGACACACCATTATGTTGTGAGCCGACTGAATGATGTCGAAGAGATGGAGGTAGAGTATTTCGAGATTGTGGACGGCCGAACGCTTCTTCCGGTCGATGACTGGAGAGAATCCCGATGGATAGTGGGATGTATTACGGTGTATAACGGTAAAGTAAGATTAATAGATAACATAGCATATCGAAAGGAGAATTAATCATGCTCATAGAGATGATGATATCCAAGATTCATCGTGTCACCGTGACCGAAGCGAATCTGAATTATATAGGTAGCATCACCATAGACTCACTGTTGCTTGAAGCAGCCGGAATCCTTCCCGGCCAACGCGTCTGGATTGTAAACAACAACAACGGCGAGAGATTCGATACCTACACAATAGCGGGCGCTCCCGGTTCGGGGGTCATATGCCTCAACGGTGCGGCAGCCCGAAAGGCTCAGCCCGGAGATGTAGTCATCATAATGGCATATGCGCAAGTGACCCCCGACGAGGCACGTCAAGTGCAGCCCAAAGTCATATTCCCTGATACGGCTACAAATAAATTGTAAAGTAACAAGACCTGAAATATGTTTGAAAATTTATCCGAAAAACTTGAAACGGCTCTTAAAAATCTTAAGGGTGAAGGCAAGATAACCGAAATTAACGTAGCCTCGACGCTCAAAGAGGTTCAACGCACGCTTATGGCTGCCGATGTAAGCCATTCCATAGCCAAAAACTTTGTGAAGAGTGTCAAGGAGAAGGCTTTAGGTCAGAACGTTCTCAACAGCGTGAAGCCTAAAGAACTGATGATAAAGATTGTATATGATGAGTTGGTGGCTCTGATGGGTGGTGCCAAGGCTCCGCTCAATCTCTCGGGCAATCCTACAGTCATACTGATGTCAGGTCTGCAAGGTTCGGGTAAGACTACGTTTTCTGCCAAACTGGCCAAATACCTTACCACCAAGAATAAGAAAAGCCCCTTGCTTGTAGCCGGTGACGTATATCGTCCTGCGGCTATCGACCAGCTAAAGGTATTGGGTGAATCAATAGGTGTACCGGTGTACTCCGAAGAGGGCAATAAAGATGTCGTGCAGATTGCCAAAAACGGTATCGCATATGCAAAGGCCAATCATCATGACCTGGTGATAATAGATACGGCCGGCCGTCTTGCGGTCGATGAGGAGATGATGGATGAGATTGAGAATGTCAAGAATGCCGTCAATCCTCAGGAAGTACTCTTCGTTGTCGACTCGATGACCGGTCAGGATGCAGTCAATACGGCGCGAGCCTTTAACGAGCGTCTGGATTTTGATGGAGTGATTCTGACCAAGCTCGATGGTGATACCCGCGGTGGTGCGGCAATATCCATCAAGTCTGTTGTCAATAAGCCTATCAAGTTTGTCGGTGTCGGTGAGAAGCTGACAGACCTTCAGGAATTCAATCCCGAGGGTATGGCGAGCCGCATACTCGGTCAGGGTGATATCAACGAATTGATAACACGCGTGACCAATGTATATGATGAGGCCGAGGCTAAAAAGCTTGAGGAGAAAATCCGCCGTAATAAGTTTGATTTCGAAGATTTCCGCAATCAAATCAATCAGATTAAGAAGATGGGTAATCTCAAGCAGATTGCCTCAATGATACCGGGTATCGGTAAAGCGATAAAGGATATAGACATTCCTGATGATGCGTTCAAGGGTATCGAGGCTATCATAGACTCCATGACCCCCTACGAGCGTCAGCATCCGGAGGCTATCAACGTCTCACGTCGCCAGCGTATAGCAGCCGGGTCGGGAACATCAATCCAGGAGGTAAATAAGCTGCTCAAGCAATTTGAAGACACGCGCAAGATGATGCGTGCCGCCTCCGGCATGAACAAGGCCAAGATGATGGCGCAGATGGCTCAGATGAAGCGTATGCAAAGCAAGATGCGCTGATAGCTGTTATTGCTCATATAGAGGAAAAGATAATTACAAATTACTCCATAATAAAAAATCAGGGTGTACGCCGGTACACCCTGATTTTTTATATGTTCTCCTATTCTTATCAGAAGGGGAAGTTGATACCGAGATTGACTTCGGCATTGGAGTTGAGAGGTATACCCTGCTTGGCGAGTTTGCCGAGAGTATGATCCATACCGAGGAAGAAGCTGAAGCCTTTGAGATTAAGATTGAGCAACCATCCGAAGCCCGCTCCGAAAGTACCTGCGGCAAGGTTGGCGGATGCGCTGAAACACTTCACAGGCTGTACATTGGCAGAGAAACGGAACTCAGTAGCAGTGAAAAGATGGTTGAAGGTAGTGGTATTGACCATGCCGAAGTGCAGATTACGATAGTAGGGGAATTCATAATCCACGCCCCAGTTGAGTGTGGCACGCAGGCCACGTGTGCGTGAGCCTCCCTCTTTGGTGTATGAGAGTTGATAAAGGTCTGAAATATTATTCTTGAAATCATCCCATGTATCATTCTCTAACTTATTACCGTTCTCATCCTTTTTGTCTCCAATCTGAAATGTATATGCATCCGTATTTACAGTGCGGTCACCTTCTGTTGAAGCATACTGTACGTCGCTCCATGAGATAAATCCGAGGTCGAGCAACGCGAGTGAGAAGTTGAAGTCTTTCCACTTGTATGTAGCACCCAGGTCAAAGCCGATACCGAAGCCTGTGATGCCAAAGCTATTGACATCGAGACCATCGACATATTCGCGGTGTGCATCCTCATTATATGAAGTGGTGTATTTCGCTCCCTTCATGCTCATATAAATATCTGCGTTGGTAAGTCCGGTCCATCCGTCTGTTCCCAGTTCGAGATGCGCTCTGTTGAAATAGGCGTCAATGTTGGCAAGACCGAAAAGCATCTTGAATGCGGCACCGGCCTTAAGTCCGGGAAGATATTCACTCAGGTCACGCTGGTGATTGAGTTGCAACTGTGCATAGCCCGTAGCGTTCAGGCGAAAGTTCTTGATATCGTAAGTCTTGTTGGATACTCCCTCCTTTATAAGCGAGAAGAGAGATTTGGGCGCTCCAACCTGAGCGTTGGCAACAGCAGAGAGGGTCACCGCATTCTGACCTCCGAAAGCCTTGAATCCGACGGATATAAGGTCTATCTTAGTATCGACACCGAGGATATTGGTGTTGGATAGATGCTTGAGTACGTCCTTTGCGGGAATGTTGGGGTTGGAGAATAGAAGTGTCTTATTCGGATTGGACGGGTCATATTTGCTCGACGGGTACAGTATGTCCGAGACATGCAGATTACCCTGCATACCGACATTAAGATTGCCAAGTACCGGGAAACCGACAAAACCATGGTCATCCATGTTGAGCAATGCCGGGTTCATCTCATATCGATACAGATAATTGTCGAGAAAATAACCTGAGTATGTATTCTGTGCCGAAGTGACAGCCGGTGCAAGCATGAGGGCTGCCAATGCTATATTCTTATATATTCGTTTCATTGTTGTATGGTCAAATATTAGTTGTCGTGGTCGTCTTTATCCTCAAAGTCAGTTACGTATTGTCCTGACAAGGTGGCCTTGATTTTGCCGAGTTTAAGGTGCATTTCGGGAGTTATGGCCGGAACAGCATTTGCATCGGGATATTCGGTATCCTGTACGCAAGTGGCCTCATAATATATGCCGTCCACATCCTTCATGATTTCTCCTTCTCTCGGAGTTATTTCAATATTAATCGGTGTGCCGGCGGCATTTGCTGGAATAGTGGTAGTGTTGCACTGTCCCATGTGTTTACCATCCTTGTCGATGAGCCAAGCTTTTAATGTCAGGTCGACAGGGAGGTCTGAGGTTGCTTCAGTGTATACCTTAAGCACTCTGACTTCGAGGTCGTCAAGTCCCCAGTCGTCGGTCTTGCCGTTGTAGACGATGATACTACCGTTGTCAAGAGCAATGGGAGCGAGGAACTGATAGTCACCGCTCACAGCCTTGATAGATGAGCCGAGGGGGAATCTTTTTGCCTCACCCTTGACAGCAGGGTCGGGAATTTCGACTTCAATAGACTGCGGAATACCATAGCCCTTCTGTGCGTTACCATAGAGCACATTGGAGAGCTCGGGGAATGCCATAAGGACTGCTCCATCCTGAGCTGAATATCCTGAAATGGGTTTAAGTGTAGCGCCTGCGGGAGAGATAGCGAACTTGTTAAGAACTTTGTTTGCTGATACCTTTATATCTTCAGGTAAGGAGTAGGGGATAGAGCCTTTCTCACGGATAGCTGTCAGCGTAAGTCCCAATTCACCTCCGAGGTCGTAGGGCTCGCAAGTATTCTCAACGCTCATATACAGCTGGGGATTGGCTATCTTGATACGAGTCTCCGGGTCAGCGAGTACTTCGGGCATATCCTCAAGATTGATGGGGTCGAAGTTCAAGCCGTCAATTGTATAGTCGATATAGCCTGAGAAAGCATCCACTTCAAACGAGGGTAATTCATATTTGGCTGAAAAAGTGAATGTGTGAGGGAGACGTCCGACGTTTGATGTCGTCAGGATGACATCACCGGATTCAAAGATGATTTTGCTTGTGAAGTCAAATCCGTTGTTCACATTCTCAAGTCCGTAGGGGGGATTGAGGTCAATGACATTTGCTTTGATGATTAAGTCCGTTTCAGCCTTGGTTGTGGTATAATTGGGGATAGTCACCAAACCGGTATTGGCATTGTATGTGCCTATATTAGCCTTGGCAGATACGATTTTGCCCTTATTACCGTTCTCATACATCCATAACCCTTTCGGGAACTGGATTTTAAGATTTTTGAAAGTAAGTTTGTCACCGGCTATCATCATGTTCGAGGGCACGGTGAGAATGACTTTGATATAGAAATTTTTGGTCTCGATTTGTCTTGCGACTTTCACTTTGGAGTCCACACCGGTGATATGATATGTGAAGTCCTTTTGCATCCGGTCAATATTATATTTCAGACTGGTGGCGACATCGACATCCGGGTCAGGTAAATCATCCTTGATTGCGTTTGATGTAGTCGGGTCGAGGTCTTCCGGCTCTTTGATGTCGAAGGCATCAATGTTAATTTCCTCTGATTTGAAAGAACCGGTGCGACGGAATGCGTAATACTCCTTACCGTTCTCATCCTTCATCTTGACAAATGAAGCATCATTGTCGTCAGGATTGTCAGCATCAATTATGTTGTTGAGCGAAATCTCATCAACATTGATGGGTACAACAAGGTCATTGATTGAGATAGCTGAGGTCTTGTCGAGGCTGTCGAGGTCATAATTGTCATCTGTACAGCCCGCTATCAACAATAATGCACAAGCAGGGATTACAGAATGTAATAGATGTCTGTTCATATTACTGTTAGTTTAGTGGGTAATTATTTAGATATTAATATTTATTTCGAAATTTTGCATTGCCATCTCCATGCGTTACGCATAGTGTCGTCAATCGGTGTCTCGGCTTTCCATCCGAGCACCTCATTGGCTTTACGCGGTTCTGCCCAAATCTTCTCGATGTCGCCTTCGCGTCTTTTGCCTATGACGTAAGGGACATTGACACCGGTTGAGCGCTGAAACGAGTCTATGAG
>CAMWRB010000059.1 GCA_947176545.1 uncultured Porphyromonadaceae bacterium | reverse complement strand
CACCCATTCCCACTATTATCTATTCAGAATTTTTCATAAAAACAAACTTGATAACTAATCACTATTACTTATTACCTATTACTTATTACTTGTGACCTATGACTTAACATTAACCACCTTGATTCGCAGCGTATAGTACATCAGGTAGACCACACCGACAGTCATTACGGCCACTGCGCCCCATTGTCCCACACCGTCGGCTGCATAGCCCATAGCCAACGGGAAGATTGTACCTCCGAACAGGCCCATAATCATCAGACCGGAAACCTCGTTGCGCTCCGAGGGTGCATATATCAGCGCCTGAGCGAAGATGATGGAGAAGATATTGGAATTGCCGAATCCGATTAATCCGAGAGCCACATATATCAGAGGCAACGTGTGGCAGGTGAAGAGCATCACCATCGCTGCAAGCATCATCAGAACGCTGAGACCGAAGAACAGCTTGGACGACACGTTGCGGAGGATGAACGCACCCGACAGACAGCCCAGAGTACGGAAGATGAAGTAGACACTTGTGGCGAAACCGGCCTCCTCAAGAGGGAGACCCAGACGCTCCATAATAATCTTGGGCGCGGTCGTATTGGTGCCGACATCTATACCCACGTGACACATTATGCCTAAGAAACATAAGAGAATAAAGGGTTTTGACAGCAGACGCACGCACTCCACGACACCGGACACCTTATCAGGACGCTCCTCGCGGATTGGCGTCGCGGCCAATGCTACAACAGAGACAACGCTCACCACTGCGTATATGACGAAGAGTATGCGCCAGCTCAGGCCGAAAGTGGGCATAAGGGTCGTAGCGCCCCATGCCGCTATGATAGGAGCCAGGAACGAAGCTATAGCCTTGACAAACTGTCCGAATGTCAGTGTCGAAGCCAGCTTGTCACTGCTTATCAAATTGCTCACCAACGGGTTCAGTGAGGTCTGCATCACCGCATTACCTATTCCCAGGAATGAGAATGATAGAAGCATGACCACATAACTGTCACCGAATATAGGGATAAAGAGGGAAAAGGCTGTTATCACAAGACTTATCAGCACCGTATTCTTGCGGCCTATCCTGTTCATCAGCATTCCCGTAGGAACCGAGAATATCAGAAACCAAAAGAATACCAACGAGGGGAAGAGGTTGGCCTGCGCATCGCTCAGACCCAAATCCTTCTGCACATAATTGGAGGCTGTGCCTACAAGGTCTACAAATCCCATCGCAAAGAAGCAGAGCATTACAGGCACCATCTGCATCAGAAAGGATTTCTTGTCATTGACTGCTGTCTGTGTCATGATTTTTTAATGTTAGATTGAAGTGGGGTTAATTTTGGTTGAAAGGTTGCCGACCATAAAGCTTTTCCCACCGGAAACGTCAATTTCGGGTGAGAAAAGCTCAAAACGGTCTCATATTGAAAGAGGATAGATTTTTATTTCTTTAAGTTTCGCATTTCCTCCCTCCGCGGCAAACTGAATTGTAGTGTATGCTTCGGTCGGGAATACAAGGTTGGTCTGTGTGAATCGTCCGTCATTGCCGAACAGCTCGATGCCGGACTTGTCGATGTAGAGACGCACATTCACCGTGCCATCTTTTTCAAATGTCGGTGATACTGTCACACCTGCAAATTCATCGCTGAAGTCGCTCAGCCCGCTCTCGGTCCTGTCGAATGAGAAGGTCGAGTCCTGAGGTCTGTATGTCATTCGGACATTCTCACCCTTCCGGTTGGCGAGCATGATGTTCACCTCTTTTGCATCGGCAGCTTCCAGAGTAAACTCTATCTCGCATACATCGGGATTGACGGCCGGCAATTTGTAGGTCTGAGGCTTGACACCTAACTTGACATTGCTCTTATCGACCACCGGACGGCTGCGCAATGACAGCAACTCCGGTGACGGTGCGCTTCCTGCATACAATTCACCGTCCGCGCCCTCGAACAGGAATATTTCGCGTGGCAACGAGTTGGCGCTGCGATATTGGATTGTGGGGACATCGGCTGCATACTGCCAGTTGCTCATCCAGCCGATGGAGGTACGACGGTTGTCGGGAGCATCACTCCAAGTCACCGTGGCGTAATAATCCTTGCCGTAATCCAGCCATTTGGTCGGGATGACACCGGAGGTGTCTTTATCGGCTGTAAAGGTCTTGCCATCCCAATCGCCGATGAAGTATTGTGTCGCGCTGCCGCCGAACGGTCCGCCGGGATTGATGTTCACCAGAAGCACCCACTTGTACGTATCACCGTCGCCGACAGGAAGTCGGAAGAGGTCGGGACACTCCCATACACCACCCTGGGCACCCTCACCCTTGCCGAACGCGCTCTGCAGAGTCCATTCCTTAAGGTCCGGTGAGGTGAAGAAGAGGATTTCATGTTCGAGAGCATGAGCCAACACGAGATTCCATTCTCCGGTCTCCTCGTTCCAGAACATGTTCGGGTCACGGGCTTCGGTCTCAAGCGTTATTACGGGGTTTGAGCCCAACTTCTCGAATGTCATGCCGTTATCGTTGCTGTGCGCAAAGCTCTGCATCTGGCTCGTACCGGCCGAAGTGTACAGAGCTATCACTGCATCCTCACCATATCCTGCTGTCCCTTTATGGTCCACGACACAGCTGCCGCTGAAGATTGAACCTAAGCCGTCAGGACGAATTGCTATCGGCTCATGCTCCCAATGCACCAAATCTTTGGATGTCGAATGACCCCATGTCATATTTTGCCATTTCGACCCGTAGGGATTATATTGGTAATATAGATGCCATACCCCATCTTTATAGAACATTCCGTTAGGGTCGTTCATCCAGCCGTATTGGGGTGTATGGTGATAAACCGGACGATATTTCGTCTCACGGTCGCTTAAATCCAATGTGTCGGTGAGTTCAATACCTTTCCAGCAGGAATCTCCTTTCGCCTCACGCACGGAATTGCGACCTTGTGGAGTCACCACATCCAATATCACGTTTTTACCCTCGTACTTCGAGAGGTCAAACGGCACGGTGTAATCCGTCTTGGTCTGAGCCAACCGCACATATATTGTCTCGGCGATTTTGCCATCTACAAGCACGTTAATCCGCGCATCCTCATTCAGCTCCTGAACGGGGAGCATCAGATAGCGGCCCTCACCGGTCACACGCACCAGCGTGTTATTGACACCGAGCTGTTCTATCTCGACTCCGTCGGCGGCTGCCATTGATACTGCCGATAACATTCCGACACATCCCATCATGTTGAGTATTGTCCGTCGCATAATCGAATTTTTCCTATTAGATTTTAGCCGGCACTCTTACGCGCCGCAAATTTTAATTTTATCTGCACAAAAGTAATAATAACCATCACGGAGACTATATCAAAATTTGGGATTTGAATATAAAAATTGTTGCAGTACCCGTTTTTTATCACTATTTGCAATAATTTTCATAAAATTATGTATATTTGCTCATAAAGAAGTTTTCAAAATCAGTTCAGAGCTTTTCACACAAGAAACGTTCTTAATACTACCGTAACACCCACAACTCGTGAACACCCGATTCTTACTGCTCCTTTTCACAATCACCATCGTAATCCTGACCGGAGGCTGCGACAATCAGAGACAATATAAAATAGGCGTCTCACAGTGCAGTCAGGATGACTGGCGCAACAAAATGAATGATGAAATCAACCGCGAGATGCTGTTTCACGAGGACGCAGTCGTCGAGATTCGCTCTGCCGATGACAGCAACCGGAAACAGATTCAGGATATAGAATACTTTATCGACAACGGTTTCGACATCATCATCGCCTCCCCCAACGAGGCTGAAGCTCTGACACCGGTCATCCATAAAGCTCAGGACGCCGGTATTCCGGTCATCATCTTCGACCGCGATATACTCGACGCCCAATATACAGCCCACATTGGAGCTGACAATTACGGACTTGGAGAGGCTGCCGCCGAATATGCACTCACGATAACCGAAGGCACACCCGCAGTCATTGAATTGCAGGGACTCCCCGGCTCGACACCCACCCAGGGGAGGCACGACGGGTTTGTAAGGACATTACAGGGTAAGGGAGGCAAAATCCTTGCGTCTCCATTCGCCGACTGGAATAATGAAAAGGCTGTACGGCTCACCGATTCACTCCTCGCGCTCCATCCGGACGTCAATTTAATCTATGCCCATAATGACCGTATGGCCATTGGAGCTGCCGAGGTAGCACGACGACGGGGTAGAAATGACATCAGAATCATCGGCATAGATGCCGCACCTGAAATCGGCATACAGGCCGTCGCAAATGGCATCATCGATGCCTCATTCGTGTATCCAACTGAAGGACATTTGCTTATCAGAACAGCCCTTGCTGTACTCAAAGGTGAAAAATACGACAGAAATATCACCCTCCCTACTGTCTCGGTGGTCGACAGCAGCAATGCCGACCTGCTGCTGATGCAGAACAAATCGCTTCAGACCGAGACCGAACACATGGAGGAGCTTAAACAACGGATTGACGATTATTGGGACAGACACTCGTCACAGACACTACTATTCTATGCCAGTCTGGTCATCATCGTTCTACTGTGCGGAGTCGTATTCCTCACTCTTCGTACATATTGGCAACACAAGAAGCATCAGAACGAACTGCTCAGACAGAATAAAATCCTTGAGCAACAACGCGATAAGGAGCACGAACTCAACCGCCGGCTCGAAGAGGCCACACAGTCCAAACTACTGTTCTATACAAACGTCTCGCACGACCTCCGCACCCCGTTGACACTTATTTCCGAGCCTGTAGCCCAACTGGCCGCAGCTGACAACCTTACGACTCAACAACATACACTTATCAAAATCGCCGACAAGAATGTCAGGATACTGCGACGGCTCATCAATCAGATTCTCGACTTCAGAAAGTATGAGAGCGACAAGCTGACCCTCAACCTTGAGGAGTGTGACCTGTCAGCACTCCTTTCTGAATGGATTGACTCATTCAAGGCGCTTGCCGCCAAACGGCACATAAAGCTGAATGCTGACATCGCCGGGAATATGGGTACGCTCGCCGCAGATGTCGAGAAAATGGAGCGCATCGTCTTCAACCTCCTCTCCAATGCTTTCAAGTACACCCCCGATAACGGCTCTATCACTGTCAGATGCCATATCGAGGAGAAGACTCTGGTGCTCTCTGTCGCTGACACCGGCCAAGGTATCGGCAAGCCGGATATAGACCATATTTTCGACCGTTTTTATCAGGTCGACAAGCTTCATCCCGAAGGTTCGGGAATAGGGCTGACACTCACCAAGGCCTTTGTCGAACTGCATGAGGGCACCATCGCCGTGGAGAGCACTCCCGGCTCAGGAAGTGTCTTCACGATACGTATACCGGTATCACATATAAACATCGCCACCACCCCCGGTGCGGATTCATCCGCGGCTGCCGTTTCATCCCCACGCCCTTCCATGACATCTGAGACAATAGATGCCGAACTGGGCAGCTTTGACAACGATGCCACCTTTGCAGACAATCGCGAACTCGTTCTCATCATTGACGACAACAATGATATCCGCGTGATGCTCACACAACTGCTGCAGGATACATACAACATCATAACGGCACGGGATGGTCAGGAGGGTCTGCGCAAGGCCGGCAAACATATACCCGACCTCATAATATGTGATGTCATGATGCCGGGTATGGATGGCCTCGAATGCTGCCGGCGCCTCAAGGATGAGGTCTCGACATCTCACATTCCGGTGCTGATGCTCACGGCATGCAGTATGGATGAGCAGCGCGTACAGGGATATGACAGCGGTGCCGACGGATACCTCTCGAAACCGTTCAGTACGGAAGTGCTGAAATCAAGGGTCACCTCGTTGATTACCAACCGTAAACGCATCAAGGAGCTTTGGAAAGAATCGGCCTTATCCACTCTTCCCGCGGGCGAACAACGCCCTCAGAAACCGAAACAGACACCGAAATCCGATATTGACAGCGACTTCTACAACAGGTTTATCGAAATTTTCAATACCGAGATATCCAACCCGGATATCAGCGTCGATGCCCTGGCCTCCAGAATGGGGCTGGAACGCACGCAGTTCTATCGCAAAATCAAGGCCTTGACCAACTTCTCTCCGGTGGAACTTATCCGCAGTCTGCGACTCAAACATGCACGCCACCTGTTGCTGACCACCGATAAGACCATATCCGAAATATCATACGACTGCGGCTTCTCATCGCCCGCCTACTTCACCCGCTGCTATCGCGAGGCACACACCGAGACACCGACCGAGACACGCAACCGTATGGGCCGATAATCTGACCCTTACCTCATCATCCGGGTAATTTGAAACATTGTTGTATCATCTATTAATTTTAGTGCATACCACTAATTTTAATAGTTGATACAACATCCTTTATATGCTTATAATTAGTGCCTTTATACTTTTGCAACAAAAAATTGCAATTCTAAACCTAATTTAACATGAAGAAGTCACTACTTGCTGCAATCATGATGCTGTTGGTCACAGTGACGGGATATGCCCAGGACATTACGGTCTACGGTCAGGTGCTATCCCAGAATGATGACGAACCGCTGATTGGCGCGACCATCATGAGTATCGCCACCGGCAACGGTACGGCTACCGACATCGATGGTAATTTCCAAATTACCGTACCCGAAGGTACGGACCTTAAAATCTCCTACGTAGGATATACCTCACAGACGGTGGAGGCCATCCAGAATCTTACAGTCTATCTGTATGAGGACTCCGAGGTCCTCGACGAGGTGGTCGTTGTCGGTTACCAGACCGTCAAGAAAGCCGACCTCACCGGCGCCGTCTCTGTCGTATCGACCAAATCACTGGAGACTTCAGCAGATACAGACCCGATGCGCTCACTGCAGGGTAAAATCCCCGGCATGACAGTCACCGCCGACGGTTCTCCGGCCGGCACGGGTACGGTCCGCATCCGTGGTATCGGCTCGTTCAACGCCTCTCAGGACCCTCTGTTCGTGATTGACGGTGTTCCCACAACCTCTTCACTCAACTCTCTCAACATGAATGACCTCGAGAGTATGCAGGTGCTCCGCGACGCTGCATCGGCCTCCATCTACGGC
>CAMWRB010000058.1 GCA_947176545.1 uncultured Porphyromonadaceae bacterium | reverse complement strand
CATACACAAATAAAAGCGTGTAATTGAAAAAGGATGTGCAAAACGATACATAGGTTATGAAAAAATGATTAAATTTGCGACAATAACCTAATCCGCGCGAAAATCATGAAGATTTGGTGTGCGGGTCAAAAATTAAATTTTAATATCATGACATTGTTCGAACGTCTCAGAGCGACAGCCAAAGCAGCTCCCCAGCGCCTTGTGCTGCCCGAATCAACGGAACCGCGCACGCTTCAGGCTGCCGAAGTAATAATCTCAGAGGGTCTTGCCAACGTTATCCTTATCGGTGACCGTGAGGAGATACTCTCAGAGGCCGCCAAGCTTCATCTGACTCACATTGAGCAGGCTACATTCGTAAATCCTGCCGATAAGGAGTATGTGGAGAAGTATGCCGAACTATTCTTTGAATTGCGCAAGAAGAAGGGTGTGACCATCGAGGTGGCACGTGAACAGGTTAAGAATTCTCTTTATCTGGGTTGCCTGATGATTAAAGCCGGTGATGCCGACTGTATGGTTGCCGGTGCTCTGAGTCCTACTTCACACGTGCTTCGTGCAGCATTCCAGGTCCTCAAGACCAAACCCGGTATCTCAGTGGTGAGCGGCGCTTTCATAATGCTTCTTCCCGAGAATGTCAAGTATGGTGACAATCACATGCTCGTATTTGCCGACTGTGCTGTCGTTCCCGACCCGACAACCGAGGAGTTGGCTCAGATTGCAGTCGAGACAGCCAAGACTACCAAGAATATTGCGGGACTCGACCCCGTAGTTGCGATGTTGAGTTTCTCGACCTACGGCTCAGCCGAGCATGAGAGAGTCGATAAGGTCCGCAATGCTGTGGAACTGGTACATCAGATGGCTCCGGAACTGGTGGTGGACGGCGAGATGCAGAGCGATGCTGCAATCGTACCTGAAATCGGTGCCAAGAAAGCTCCCGGAAGCAATGTTGCCGGTCATGCCAATACATTGATTTTCCCGTCGCTTGAGGTTGGCAATATCGCATATAAGCTCGTGCAGCGTCTTGCCGGTGCCGGTGCGGTAGGTCCTATCCTGCAAGGTCTCGCAGCTCCGGTCAATGACCTGTCACGCGGTGCGACTGTCGAGGATATTATCAATACAATCATTGTTACCTGCAATCAGGCTATCGGCGACAAGAAAAACTAATGTGTGAAGGACTCTAAATATAAGAATTTAAGATATGAAGATATTGGTTTTGAACTGCGGCTCAAGCAGTGTTAAATATAAGCTTATCAATTCTGATGACAAGGCCGTTCTTGCAGAGGGTGGTGTAGAAAAAATCGGTCTGCCCGATTCATTCCTGAAATTCAAGCGCCCCGACGGCTCCAAGGGTGTCATCACCGTCAATATGCCGGATGCCAAGGAGGCTGTCCGTCAGGTGCTCAACCTTCTGACAGACCCGACCGAGGGCGTCATCAAGTCGTTTGACGAGATAGACGCTGTAGGTCATCGTGTGGTACACGGTATGGACAAGTTCAGCAAGTCTGTGCTGATAACCCCCGAAGTCATCGCCAAGGTCAAGGAATGCTATCCTGTAGCTCCCCTGCACAATCCGGCAAATATCACCGGAATAGAGGCTGTGTCAGATATACTGCCGAAAGTTCCTCAGGTGGCTGTCTTCGATACCGCATTCCATCAGACAATGCCCGCCAAGGCCTATATGTATGCTCTCCCGTACGAGGCGTACGAGAAGTATGGCGTGCGTCGTTACGGTTTCCACGGCACAAGCCACCGCTATGTGTCGCGTCGTGCGTGCGAGTTCCTCGGAATTCCCTACGAGAAGCAAAGAATCATCACCTGTCATATCGGTAACGGTGCCTCAATCACCGCTATTAAGGATGGAGTATCCGTAGACACCTCAATGGGTCTGACTCCGACAGAAGGACTTATGATGGGAACACGCGTCGGTGATGTGGACCCCGGAGCATTGGTATACCTGATGAAGCAGGAGGGTCTTGATGCCGACGGACTGTCCAACCTCATTCAGAAGCGCAGCGGTGTGGCCGGTGTTTCGGAGATATCATCCGATATGCGTGACATCGAGGATGCAGTAGCCCGCGGTGAGGCCAAAGCTATTCTGGCTCTCGATATGTATGAATACCGCATACTGAAATATATCGGTGCATATGCGGCCGTGCTTGGTGGTGTAGATGTTATAGTATTCACCGGCGGTGTCGGTGAAAACCAGCTCAGCACACGCGAGAAGATATGCAAGCAGCTCGCCTTTATGGGCGTGACATTCAATGCCGAGGCTAATGAGGCGCGTGGCAAGGAGGTGGAAATCTCCGATGCCGATTCAAAGGTCAAGGTCGTGGTCATACCTACAGATGAGGAGCTTATGATAGCCCGCGATACCGCTGAAATCGTAGAAAAACTCTAAAAGCCGGATATGCTCGCTGAAATAATCTGGAACGCAAATCCGATACTCTTTTCATTCGGTCCGTTCACCGTCAGGTGGTACGGACTGATGTTTGCAGTGGGTTTTCTGATAGGCTATCAGATAGTGGCCGCGATGTTCAAGCATGAGGGCGCGCCGGAACGCTGGCTCGGTATTCTGTTGGCATACGTCGTGGTCGCGACCATTGTCGGTTCGCGCCTGGGGCATGTGTTCTTCTATGAATGGGACTACTACAGTGCCCATCCGGGAGAAATTCTCAAGGTGTGGAACGGAGGTCTGGCAAGTCACGGCGGTACTATAGCAAATATAATAGCCGTCTACCTGTTTTCGTGGTTCGTCAGCAAGAAACCGGCATCGTGGACATTCGACAAGCTTGTCATCCCGATAGCGCTCGTCGGAGGACTGATACGTCTCGGCAATCTGATGAACAGCGAGATATATGGCGCCTATACCGATATGCCGTGGGGCTTCGTGTTCGTGCGCAACGGCGAGGCCTTGCCTGCACATCCGACTCAGATTTATGAGGCTCTCTGCTACTTCGGACTCTTCGCATTGCTGATGTGGATGTACTGGCGACGTAATGCCGAGGAACGTCCGTGGCTTATAACGGGTATATTTTTCATCGGTATCTTCCTGCCCCGCTTCCTGATAGAGTATATCAAGAATGTTCAGGTGGCTGACGAGGTGGATATGATAGCGCGCTATGGTATGAATATGGGTCAGGTGCTTAGCATTCCCTTTATCCTGATAGGTGTCGGTCTGGTAATCTACGCCATGATTCGGCCGCGCCAGCACTGGAAGTTCCCGAACAAGTTCGCCCCGGAGACAAAAAAGTAGTACGGCAGGTATCATAATCATTACAGTGCATCCCGAAAGTGTGATAAAAAACTTTTGGGGTGCACTTGACGCTTATGGGGTGGGGTCTTTATAAAAAATTTTGTATATTTGCACGTTATGAGCGAAGAAATGATTTCTGAAGAGAGGAATGACTATCATGTTCCCGGTGAGGGGGATAAGCGGACAGTGCTGTCAGGTATGTTTCGCGACTGGTATCTGGAGTATGCTTCGTATGTGATACTGGAGCGTGCTGTCCCTCACATAGAGGATGGCCTCAAGCCGGTGCAACGCCGTATACTCCACTCGATGGAGACACTCGATGACGGCCGTTTCAACAAGGTAGCCAATATTGTAGGTAATACGATGCAGTATCACCCTCATGGTGACGCATCAATCGGGGATGCGCTGGTGCAGTTGGGACAGAAGGAGCTGCTGATAGATACGCAGGGAAACTGGGGCAATATACTGACCGGAGACTCGGCTGCGGCCCCGCGTTATATAGAGGCCAAATTATCGGATTTCGCTCTTGAGACCCTATACTCTCCGAAAATCACGGAATGGACACCCTCGTATGACGGCCGTAAGAATGAGCCGGTGACCTTGCCGGTGAAGTTTCCTCTGCTGTTGGCTCACGGGGTGGAGGGTATTGCTGTCGGTCTATCATCCAAGATACTGCCGCATAACTTCAACGAGATATGCGATGCGGCAATCAGTTATCTTAATGACAAGCCATTCAAACTGTTGCCTGATTTCCAGACCGGCGGACTGCTGGACGCTTCGCGTTATAACGATGGTGCGCGCGGCGGCTCAATCAAGGTGCGTGCCAAAATTGAGAAGCTCAACAACAAGACACTGGCCATAACCGAAATACCGTTCGGCAAAACGACCACAACCCTGATAAACTCGATTTTAGGTGCTATTGAAAAGGGTAAAATCAAGGTGCGTAAGGTCGATGACAATACGTCGGCCACGGCAGAGATATTGGTTCACCTCGCCCCGGGGACATCGTCGGACAAGGCTATCGATGCGCTGTATGCGTTCACGGACTGTGAGGTCAGCATATCGCCAAACTGCTGTGTCATACGCGACAACAAACCTCAATTCCTCAACGTGACGGAATTGCTCAAATATTCCGTAGAGCGTACCAAATCGTTGTTGTTGCGCGAGCTGGAAATCAAACTCGGCGAGAACCGGGAAGTCATGCTGTTCGCGTCGCTGGAGAAGATTTTTATCGAACAGCGTATGTATAAGGATGAGCAGATAGAGAATGCTCCGGATATGCAGGAGGCTATAGCGCGTCTTGACATGCTGTTCGAACCATATAAATCACAATTCTATCGTGAACTGACGACTGAGGACCTGACCAAGCTCTGGGAGATAAGGATGGGCAGGATATTGAAATTTAATTCCGAGAAGGCGGAGCGCCGCATAGAGGCGCTTGCGTCGGATATCGAACAGATAGAATATGATATCGACCATCTGACCGAATATACCATCAACTGGTACGTGCATCTGAAGGAAAAGTATGGCGAAAAGTATCCCCGCCGGACTACACTGCGCGGTTTTGACTCTATCGAGGCCACTAAAGTAGCAGAGGCCAACAAACGTCTCTGCTGGGATAAGACCGGAGGGTTTGTCGGTACGGGTCTGAAGGAGGGTAACTTCCAGTTCACCTGCTCGGATATAGATGAAATCCTGATTATATATAATGACGGCAAATATAAAGTTGTCAAAGTCCAGGACAAGCTTTATATCGGCAAAAAGGTGAAGTATATCGGCTTGTTCAACAAGGGTGATAAACGTACTATCTACAATATCGTCTATCGGAACGGCAGCGACGGTTTCTACTATAAGAAACGTTGCTTCATCACCGGACTGGCTCGAGAGAAGGAGTATGACCTGACTAAGGGACTGCCCGGGTCCAGGATAGCATATCTCTCGGTCAATCCCAACGGTGAGGCAGAGGTAGTCAAGGTCACGCTCGCGGATAAGAAAGATAAGGAGGGACGCACTCCGAGAGTGCTGGAGTTTACGTTTGATTTCGCCGATATGGCCATCAAGAATAAAGACTCGTTAGGCAATCTTGTGACCAAGTATGATGTCGAAAGTATCAAGCTCGAGAAGCGCGGAGCGTCGACGCTGGGAGGCCGTGAAGTCTGGTTTGACCGTGATGTGCTGCGACTCAATTATGATGGGCGCGGTGAGAGTCTGGGTGTTTTTCAGGGTGATGACCTGGTGCTTGTTCTCACGAACAACGGTGAGTATTTCACCTCATCATTTGCCGAGAGCAATCACTACGATGACAATATAATGCGCATTGAGAAGTATGACCCGCACAAAGTCTGGACGCTTGCCCTCTATGACGCCTCATTAGGTTTCCCTTATCTGAAGAGATTCGTATTCGAGCCGTCATCGAAGCCACAGCGGTATGTGGGCAATGATGAGCAGTCGCGATTGCTGTTGCTCACCGACACTCCCTATCCGCGTCTTCAGCTCACTTTTGCCGGAAATGACAGCGTTCGCCCGGAAGTAGTGGTAGATGCAGAAGAATTTATCGGTGTCAAGAGTGTCAAGGCCAAAGGTAAACGCCTGACCACATTTGACCTGGGTGAGATAGTGGAACTCGAACCGACACGACACCCCGAGCCTCCGGCCGACCCGACGGAGGATAACGATGAGGTGGAGAACGGAGATGTCGATATGTCAAATAATGATAATGGCGGGGAAAATGATGTGGCATCCGGACCGATGGTAATAGACAGAGGTCTGTTTGAATTTGAGTCGCAGCAATGATGTCCCGAAGTGTCGTCAGGCGACTGTTATGTCGCATTCTGTCAATTATTTTATGGAGTTTGCCGGCTCCGTTGTCAGCGCTTGCGTACTCCTGTCCGGATTGCATCGGTGACACAACCGTTATTTCGGCCGAACGTCCGGTAACGGGGATATATGCCATAGAAGTCGGCAACCGTCGCAGCGTGGCCGAATATCTCTCTCCGATATGCTATTCCGGAACGGAGTGGGCTGCCTCAGGACATTGGAGTAAGGTTATGCCGTTCAGTCCGGAGCGTGCGATGATGTCCTTTGAGGGACGTATCGGTTATGCTTCAATGCTCAATCCCTCGCGGTCGGCACGTACACATGGCCTTGAAGGATATTTCGGATGGCAGATGCACGGATATTGGAGATTGCCTTACGGTCTGACCGTCAGTGTCGGGGGAGGACCGCGACTGACGGGCGGTGTCCTCGCATTGTTGCGCAACAGCAATAATCCGGTGGACGTGACTATAAAAATGGCTCTGGAAGCAGGAGCTACCTTATCCTGGCGGTCAAGGATTGGTAAATTGCCGATTGTTGTGTCCGATAGATTATCCCTCCCGATAGCGGGAGCGTTTTTCATGCCTCAATATGGTGAGACGTTCTATGAAATATATTTAGGCAACAGGCGCGGACTCGCTCATTTCGGATGGTGCGGGAATATGCCCGGTGTGGATAATGTCATATCGGTGTCACTCGATTTCGGCAAGACGGCCATGACCATCGGTTACAGGCTGTATTACGGGTCGGCATACGCCAACAACCTCTCTACGCGAACGCTGAGCAACGGATTTGTGATTGGTGTGATACCGCACGGGTTGGGAATGAAGAGGCGACACTGCCGCAGGGAGATTCGTCCGTTTTGAATTTATGGCTGAAAGAATGTTGAGATTATCAGAAATATATGTATCAATCATAAGGGGAGTTTCCGTGGCAGTCTCCATCATGCTTCTGACAATATCACAGGGGTGTGTCGATGCCGTGGAGTATACGGATGACCCCTACGGAAACTTTGACGCTCTGGCCGAAATTGTCGATACGCGCTATTGCTTTTTTGAGCAAAAAGGTGTGGACTGG
>CAMWRB010000057.1 GCA_947176545.1 uncultured Porphyromonadaceae bacterium | reverse complement strand
ACCCGACACCCGTGCCCGAGGGTCTGTGGTACGCCGTCAATTCAGCTGCCGCCCTCAACAATGATGATTACTATGTCATCGTTTCGGCACAAAACAATGTCTTTATGACCGACGAATGCGCCGGCAAATATATGAAGTCCGGAAATCTCGCTCAAATCAAGGGCGATGCAAAAGCCGAATACATCTCATCCGTCCCGGAGGGAACGGCATTGTTGCGGCTCGAACACATCGACGGCAACCAATATTACATTGCGGTCCATGACACACACTACAACGTAAGCCACGGATACCTCAACAGCACAGCGACCAAAACAGTCAATCTCACTGACGACAGAACCGACACTGCCAAGGCCGCCATTACCATATCTTCCTCCGGCGAGGCTACCGTGACTTTCGGCAATTTCGGACGTCTGCTCTATAACAGCTCAAGTCCGAGATTTACCACTTACACCTCAGACCAGGAACATCTGAGACTCTTCCGTATGCACGACGACATCTCAACCGGTATCACCTCCACCACGCAACAAAACATGGTGACAGTCTACACCATACAGGGGCTCAACGTCGGCCGCGGTGACGAGAAAGAGATGCTCAACGCCCTCCCCTCCGGATTGTATATCATTGTCAAACAGGGCAAAACATACAAAATACATAAACGATGAAACGTATCATTATAACATCTGTCGCTGCCGCCGCAATCTTGACCGCCGCAGCCACCGACTATACCGCTCTCAACGGCCTGTGTGGAGCCGACCTCAAGGCTGCCGTCAAGAAGTTGGGCGAGCAGGGCATCAGTGTCGTTAGCTATGGCGACAAAACCTGGGCCGCCTTCGAGACCACCGACATCCGTATGATTGACGGACGTCAGGCATGGTTCGACATGTACAGCAACCGCCTGGTGTTTGTCTCCTCCGGACATGAAGGCATGAATATCGAACACTCCGTGGCCAACAGCTGGTGGGGAGGTGAGAAAAACAATGCCTACAAGGACCTCTATCATCTGAATCCCTCTGACGCTGACGCCAACAACCGCAAGAGTCACAATCCTCTCGGTATCATAGAGGGGACACCCACATGGACCAACGGACTGACTCGGATAGGAGCACCCACGCCCGCTACCGGCGGCGGCTCTGCCACCGTCTTCGAACCGGCTGACGAATACAAAGGAGACTTCGCACGAGCATACTTCTACATCTTCACCATATATGATGATATAGCATGGGAGGAGAAATACAACTACATGTACGACCTCTCCCAATTCCCCACTCTCAAACCCTGGGCTACGGAGATGCTACTGCAATGGGCGGCCGCCGACCCCGTCGACCAACGTGAAATCGACCGCGCGCACGCCGTGGCCGGAATACAGAACAATGTCAATCCTTACGTCGAAATACCTGAACTCGCTGAATACGTGTGGGGTGCGAAAAATACCACTCCGTTCGCGTACACCGAGCCGACATACGCCCCCAACCGACCCGACGCACCTACATTCGGCAACGGATACTCACTCGCAGGTGTCAATACCTGGACGGGACGGTGGTGGGAGACTTTCGCCCTCGACATCAATGCCGCCGGGGGTGAGATATACTATGCTCTCGGTGACGACGACTATTTCCAACCCTACGAGGGTCCGATAGCAATTCCGGCAGCCGGAACGTCAGGACAGACTTACACCGTCAGAGCCTATACACAGAGCCGATATGATGGCAAACCGTATATCAGCTCTACGGCCTCACTGATACTCACTGCACGCGAACCCGGTGGCATCGACTATATGAACGCCCAATGGGAGAAGGTCACTTCCGATGCAGACATCAACGACCAGAACGTGTATATCATCACTTATCAGAATGCGGATGCCAGCCAGGTGATGAGCTGCTCGGCCAAGGCAACGGCCTCCTCCGGATATATCGAGAACGCCGGACAGGTATTCACGGTTGACGGCAACATCAATCAGATACCGGAGAAATCAGCGCTCGTCAAGCTTATCCCGGCCGGAGGAACGCAATATTATGTCAGTATCAACGACATATCCTTCAACCACGTGGGCTACCTCAGCTCGACAACCGCCAAATTTGTCAGAATCGAGGAGGAGGGCACAGAAGTCGAAATCACCTCACAGCCCGACGGAAATACTAAATTTGACTTCGGAGTATCCGGTACACTGCAGTATAATTCCTCCTCACCCCGTTTCTCGGTCTATACATCCAATCAGAAGCCGGTGGCACTATACCGTTGCACCGACGACAGTGCCGGCAATACGACACCGGTCATCTCACCCGTCATCAACGGCACTGTCATCGAAAGATGGTATGACCTCAACGGCCGCTCCGTCGACATCGTGACTGCCGAACCCGGTATCTACATCAAGGTTACCGAACGGGGAGCCGTCAAGGTCAAAAAATAAAAAATCGTGATAAAATCAACTTTTCGCACGTTTTTGGCACCGAAAAGTTGGTTTTATCACTTTATTGATTAATTTTGCCGTTGATTTCGAGACTCGCCATGCGTCTCGGATTGTATCAGGAGTGTCGGGGCTATCCGACACCCGACCTAACTAATATTAAATCAGCATACTAACCTTAAATCATAATATAGTCTCGACTCGTTGTCAGCCAAGTCCCGTCTCATCGGGTGCGACAACGGCAAGAGACCCAAAACATCAATTATGTTACCCGGCACAAATGTCAAAACGTTAGACCGTGTTGTAGTCCGCTTCTCAGGTGACAGCGGCGACGGTATGCAGCTGGCTGGCAATATCTTCTCCAACGTAAACGCCGGAGAGGGCAGCCAAATCAGCACTTTTCCGGACTATCCGGCTGAAATCCGCGCTCCGCAAGGTTCACTCAGCGGAGTATCCGGTTTCCAAGTAAATGTTGGTAAAGGTGTGCACACACCCGGTGATGAAGCCGACGTACTCGTCGCCATGAATCCCGCAGCACTCAAGACCAACCTTAAATTCCTCAAACCCGGTGGTATCATCATCTGCGATGTCGACACCTTCCGTCCGGCTGACCTCAAGAAGGCTCTCTATGCCACTGACGACCCCGTGACCGAGCTTGGTATCGACCCCAACCGCATCATGCTCGTGCCGATGACCACCCTGCTCAAGAATGCTCTCGCTGACAGCGGCATGGACCCCAAGGCAGTCCTCAAATGCAAAAATATGCTCGCACTGGGACTTATCTGCTGGCTCTTCGATATGCCCGTCGAGAGCGTACTGCGCAAACTCGAAAAGAAATTTGCCAAAAAACCCGCCGTCTACGAGGCTAACGCCAAGGTCGTACAGGCCGGCTGGGACTACGGACACAATACCCACTCCTCGATGCCTACATACCGCATCGAGACAGATGCCACCAACCCCGGCATTTACACCGACGTAAACGGTAATACAGCCACCGCATGGGGTCTCATCATGGCTTCCGAGAAGAGCGGACGTCCCCTCTTCCTCGGCTCTTACCCCATCACCCCCGCCACTGACATACTCCACGAACTGGCCAAGCGCAAAGACCTCGGTGTCAAGGCGTGTCAGATGGAGGATGAGATTGCCGGCGTATGTTCGGCTATCGGAGCTTCCTACGGCGGCAGTCTCGCTGTCACTTCCACTTCCGGACCCGGTCTGGCGCTCAAGAGCGAAGGCATAGGCCTTGCTGTCATGGCCGAGTTGCCTCTCGTGGTCATTGACGTACAGCGCGGCGGACCCTCGACCGGTCTCCCCACCAAGACTGAACAGACCGACCTCATGCAGGCCCTCTACGGCCGTAACGGTGAGTCTCCCCTCTGTGTGCTCGCCGCTTGCAGTCCCACCGACTGCTTCGACATGGCTTTCGAGGCCTCAAGAATTGCGCTCGAACACATGACTCCCGTCATCCTGCTCACAGACGCATTCATCGCCAACGGCTCATCCGCATGGCGCATCCCCGAAGCTTCGGAATATCCCGACATCAAACCTCATTATGTTGACCAAGAGCGCATCGCCAACGGCTGGAAACCCTTCGACCGTGACGAGAACAACGTCAGATACTGGGCTATCCCCGGCACTGAAGGCGCGATGCACCGCGTCGGCGGTCTTGAAAAGGATATCAAGACAAGCGTCATCTCCACCGACGGCCGCAACCACGAGGAAATGGTCAAAATCAGACGCGAGAAGGTGGCACGTATCGCCAACGATATACCCGAGCTCAAAGTCATGGGACAACCCGATGCCGACACTATTCTCGTAGGATGGGGCGGCACATACGGTCATCTGCTGACCGCCACCAAAGAGCTTAACGACGAGGGCATCGACATCGCGCTCGCACAGTTCAAGTATATCAACCCGCTGCCGGCCAACGCCCTCGACGTGCTCCGCAAATATAAGAACATCATCGTCGCCGAGCTCAACACCGGTATGTTTGCCGATTATCTCCAGATGCACCTCCCCGGCAAGGAGATACTCCGTATCAACAAAATCGAGGGTCAGCCCTTCATGGTACGCGAGATTGTCGACGGAGTCAAGAGACACATCAACAAATAATGCACCCCACAACCATGGAAACAAACATGACACATACATGCCCGCAGACTTTCACACCGGGCGACTTTAAGAATGAACAGAGTGTGCGCTGGTGTCCCGGTTGTGGCGACCACGCTATTCTCAACGTGCTCCATAAGGCAATGGCCGAACTCGGCGTCGCTCCCAAGGATACCGCCGTCGTATCAGGTATCGGATGCTCATCACGTCTCCCCTACTACATGAATACATACGGCATGCACACCATCCACGGACGTGCAGCCGCCATCGCCACCGGTCTTAAGACCGCTCGTCCCGACATCACCGTATGGCAGGTCAGCGGCGACGGCGACGGCCTCGCCATCGGCGGCAACCACTTCATACATGCCGTAAGACGTAATATCGACATCAATATCCTGCTGTTCAACAACAAAATCTACGGTCTTACCAAGGGTCAGTATTCACCTACATCCGACCGCGGTGCTGTCACCAAGTCGTCACCTTACGGTACTACCGAAGACCCCTTCATACCGGCGGAGCTCGTATTCGGCGCACGCGGACAATTCTTCGCACGAAGCATTGACATCGCCCTTGACACCACCAAGGAGATTATGGTAGCCGCAGCAAGACATAAGGGCACATCCGTAGTCGAGGTGCTCCAGAACTGCGTCATCTTCAACAACGGCTCCCACTCCTTCCTCAGCGATAAGGACAAACGCGACGAGCACACCATCCACCTGCGCGCCGGCGAGAAGATGCTCTTCGGCAAGAATATGGAGAAAGGTCTCGTGCAGAACGGCTTCCTGCTCAAAGCTGTCACGGTCGGTGAAGATGGCTACACCATTGACGACGTGCTGGTACACGACCCGCACAATCCCTCCAACTTCCTGCATCAGCAGCTCGCCATGATGGACGGCCATGAGCTCCCGCTCGCCATAGGCGTCATCCGCGACGTCGAGTCTCCCTCATATGAGACCGCTGTCGCACAGCAGGTAGAGGAAATCAAGAACAAGAAGAACTTCTCCTCACTGCGCGACATGATAATCAAGACCACCGAAACATGGGAGGTTAAATAAGCACGTTTTCCCGCAAATATCGCGGTCAAACCGATAAAAAAATGCACATATCTCAAAAATATGTGCATTTTTTGTTGAAAAATTTCTTTAAATCATTTTTTATACTTTACTTTGTAGCCTGAAACAACAAATATTAACACAGAAACGGCAGGTTTTCGGCATAATGTCATCATTTTTCACTCATCGGCAACCCCAATGACATAACTATTATGACCTCGCGCCGGAGGCACGTTTCACAAATCACTACAACTATGTCAGATATCGAAAGCAGAGTTAAAAACATCATCGTTGAGAAATTAACTGTAGACGAGAACGAAATCACTCCCGCAGCTGAGTTCAACAAAGACCTCGGTGCTGACTCACTCGACACAGTAGAGCTCATCATGGAGTTCGAGAAGGAATTCGGCATCCAGATTCCCGACGAGGACGCAGAGAAAATCACCACTGTAGGTGACGCTATCAACTACATCGAGTCTCACCAGTAATCAATCATACCGGTAAGCGCCGGCACAACCGCCGCTATACCGGATAATCACCAACCGTTTTTCCCTTATGGAATTGAAAAGAGTTGTAATCACCGGGCTTGGAGCCCTGACCCCTATCGGCAACGATGTCAAGACCGCTTGGCAGAATGCCGTTGAGGGCAAAAGCGGTGCAGGTCCAATCACTCACTTTGACGCTGAGCTTTTCAAAACTAAATTCGCATGTGAAGTCAAGGACTTTGACGCCGCCGCACACTTCGACCGCAAGAAATTGCGTCAGCTCGACCTGTATGCACAGTATGCACTCGTAGCTGCACAGGAAGCTATCGACGACGCCGGACTCGACAACGACGAAAAGGTGGATAAGAACCGCGTCGGAGTAGTTTTTGCCGCCGGTATCGGCGGACTGCATACCTTTGAAGAGGAAGCCGGTTACTATGCCAAGAATAGTGAAAACGGTCCGAAATACAATCCTTTCTTCATTCCGAAGATGATTGCCGACATCGCTGCAGGACACATTTCTATCGACCACGGTTATCACGGACCAAACTTCGCCACCGTCTCAGCTTGCGCAAGCTCCAACAATGCGCTTATCGACGCATTCAACCTTATCCGCCTCGGACAGGCTGATGCGATTGTCGCCGGAGGTGCCGAAGCCGCTGTTTTCCCGGCCGGAGTCGGAGGCTTCAACTCCATGAAAGCCCTCTCGACAAGAAATGATGACCCCGAAGGCGCCTCAAGACCCTTCAGCGGCTCAAGAGACGGATTCGTCATCGGTGAGGGAGCTGCGGCATTGGTGCTCGAAGAGCTTGAGCACGCCAAGGCACGAGGCGCACACATCTACGCCGAAGTTGCCGGAGGAGGACTCAGCGCTGACGCTTACCATATCACCGCCACTCACCCCGAGGGACTCGGAGCTACACTCGTGATGCAGAATGCCCTCAAGGATGCCGGTATGGAGCCTGAAGAAATTGACTATATCAACCTTCACGGCACTTCCACACCCGTCGGTGACATCAGCGAAGCAAAGGCTATCATTAAAGTCTTTGGAGACCATGCCTACAAGATGAACCTCAGCTCCACAAACTCCATGACAGGACACCACCGCGGAGCAGCCGGAGCACTTGAGGCTGTTTCAGCGTCAAAGCATTGGAAGAAGGCATCGTACCTCCGACAATC
>CAMWRB010000056.1 GCA_947176545.1 uncultured Porphyromonadaceae bacterium | reverse complement strand
ATGTTGAGTCAAGCGGGTCCACAGCGGGATAAATACCGAGCTCAGCAATCTTACGGCTCAATACTGTTGTAGCGTCAAGGAATGTGAATGTTGTAGCCGGAGCAGGGTCAGTCAAGTCATCCGCAGGCACATAGATAGCCTGTACCGAAGTGATTGAACCCTGTTTGGTAGAAGTGATTCGTTCCTGAAGAGCGCCCATCTCAGATGCAAGAGTCGGCTGATAACCTACTGCTGAAGGCATACGTCCCAGCAAAGCGGAAACCTCGGAACCGGCCTGTGTGAAACGGAATATATTGTCGATAAAGAGGAGAACCTCCTTACCACCGCCGTCATTATCTCTGAACTGTTCGGCGACAGTCAGACCGGAAAGGGCCACACGCAGACGTGCACCCGGCGGCTCGTTCATCTGTCCGAATACGAGAGTTGCCTGTGACTGGTTTACCTGCTGCATATCGACATCCTTGAGGTTCCATTCACCTTGCTCCATACCCTCCTCAAACTTCTTGCCATACTTCATAACGCCGCTCTCAATCATCTCACGGAGCAGGTCGTTACCCTCACGGGTACGCTCACCGACACCGGTGAAGACTGAGAAACCGTTATGTCCCTTGGCAATATTATTGATGAGCTCCATGATGAGCACGGTCTTACCTACACCGGCGCCACCGAACAGACCGATTTTACCACCCTTGGAATAAGGCTCAAGCAGGTCGATAACCTTGATACCGGTATACAGGATTTCTGTAGAGATGGCAAGTTCCTCAAATGAGGGAGCCGGCTGGTGGATAGGACGCAGATTATCACGATTGATAGCTGCCAGATGGTCGATTGGCTCACCAATAACATTCAGCAGACGTCCCTTGACCTGATTGCCTGTAGGCACGGCGATAGGACGGCCGAGGTCCTCGACCTTAACTCCGCGGCAGATGCCGTCAGTACTCTCCATGGCTACGCAACGCACGGTATCTTCACCGATATGTTGCTCGACCTCCAGTATCAATTCCTCACCGTTCTCGCGCTCAACCTTGAGAGCGTTGTAAATCGGCGGTATATTTTCCTTGCCGCCTTCAAACGACACGTCGATAACCGGGCCGATGACTTGAGTCACTTTTCCTATATTAGCGCTCATAATAATATTGCTGTATCTTGTTGTAGAGATTAATTATTTCAATTAGAAGTGCCAGCCGAGGGCGACAAACACGGCCATCAGTATCAGGTTAGCCAGTGCAATCGGCATCAGATATTTCCACTCGAAAGCCAGCATCTGGTCGATACGCACACGGGGGAATGTCCACTTGAACCAGATTATCACGAACGAGATGAAGAATGATTTACCGATAAACCATACTATAGAGGGTATCCAGTTCATTACCGCGTTAAATCCATCCCAACCGGGGATATGAAGGGGCATCCAACCACCGAGGAACATCAGTGAAGCAATACCTGACACGATAAAGAGGTTGAGATACTCTGCGAGATAGAAAAAGCCGAAGTGAATACCTGAATATTCGGTGTGGTAACCGGCTATGAGCTCGTGCTCAGCCTCGGGAAGGTCAAACGGACCACGGTTGGTTTCGGCGGTTGCGGCAATTACATAGATAATGAATGCTATAATTGCAGGTATATGACCACGGAATATAAACCATCCGTTATTCTGTTCAAGAACGAGCTCATTAATATTCATTGTGCCTGCGAATACGATAATAGTCAGGATTGCAAGACCGAGCGACAACTCGTATGAAATCATCTGCGCACCGCTACGCATCGCACCGATGAGTGTATATTTGTTGTTGGATGACCATCCGGCCAACAAAATACCGAGCACACCTACAGACGATACTGCCAGAACAAAGAATATACCTATATTATAGTTGATAATCTGCAGTCCATTTCCCCAGGGGAGACAAGCAAGCATCACCACTGAAGATGTAATAACCAGATAGGGAGCAAGTTTGAAGAGGAAACGGTCTGTGCCTTTGAGACTGATAAGCTCCTTGATAAGAATCTTGAACATATCAGCGAATACCTGCAGCAGACCCCACTTGCCGACACGCATCGGGCCGAGACGACACTGGAACCATGCGCACAGCTTACGCTCATAGAGAATATAAAACAGGGCAAGAACTGTATATGTGAGCAGTACAAGAACACCGATGACTACGCATTCTATGAGCACGGCACTCCATTCGGGCATTACACTCAGCAAAGCCTCATTGATAGCACTTGTCCACGTACCAAAATTGAACATAACTTATTATTGATGTTTGGTATAGTTTCTAAATAATGAAATATGGCTACTGTATCGATTATCTGTCGATGTCAGGTATTACAAAGTCCAGTGCAGCACCGATTGTCACAAGGTCAGCTATCATATGACCGGCACAACAGAGGTCCATCACGCCGACAAGATTGAAACAAGGACTCTGGAAGTGCACGCGATACGGTGTCTTTTCACCGGTAGATTCGATGTACACTCCGAAAGTGCCGCGCGATGCCTCAACCTGCTGATACCAGTGTCCGGCCGGCAATTTGATGACTTTAGGCACATTCAGAGCACGGATATTACCCTCGGGAATGTTATCTACAAGCTGTTCAAGAATCTTGCAGCTCTGTTCTATCTCAAGCATACGCACCATATATCTTGCGTATGAGTCGCATCCGTCGAGGAGAACCTCATCAAACTTCAGTTCGGGATAGATACTGTAAGGACGCACCTTACGGCAGTCGCAGCTCCAGTTTGAGCCGCGTCCGCTCGGGCCTGTGATACAGTAGTTGATTGCGTCCTCTTTAGGAAGCATACCTACCTTTACAAGACGGTTTTTAGCTATGATATTGCCACTGAATAGACGATGGTATTCTTTCAACCGCTCGGGCATAATGGCAATCAGCGCTTTGACATCCTTGACGAAATCCGGATGCAGGTCGGCTATCACACCACCGATGACATTATAGTTCATCGACATACGTGCGCCGCATGTCTTCTCGAAAATGTCGAGCACCTGTTCGCGCTCACGGAAACCGTAGAAGAATGCAGTAGTACCTCCGAGGTCCATGGCCGTACAACCGAATGAAAGCAAGTGGGAGGATATACGCATCAGCTCATCCATCATCACACGAATGACCTGAGCACGGCGGGGCACTTCGAGACCGAGAGCCTTCTCGATACACATACATAGACAATGACGGTTCTGATGAGCCGACATATAGTCCATACGGTCCGTGAAGTGGAGTATCTGCGGATATGTGAGTCCTTCTGTAAGTTTTTCAATACCACGGTGTATATAACCGGATACGACATCAACTTTCTTGACAACCTCACCATCAACCGCCGTACGGAAACGCATCACGCCGTGAGTCGAAGGGTGAACAGGACCGAAGTTTACAACGTAGTCATCAGCCTCGAATACCTTTTTATTGACCTTATTGACCTTTCCGTTTTCATCCTCGACGTAAGTTACGGTGTCATCCTCGTGGATTTCATCATTCAGACGAACGGGATTTTTCTCGGGACTTGCGTCATAATCCTTACGCAGAGGATAACCAACCCAGTCATTGCGCAGGAACATACGGCGCATATCCGGGTGATTGATAAATATAATGCCGAAGAAATCATATACCTCACGCTCCTGGAAGAGAGCGACCTTCCAAAGGTCAGATACGGTATGTATCATCGGCTTCTTGATATCATCGCATACCACCTTGACAGCGAGCATATCCCAACCACGCTTTGTGGAAGTCAGATAGTACATCACTCCGAGAGAATCTTTCCAATCCATGCCTACAACTGCCGTAAGCACGTCAAAAGATAACTGAGCATCATTCTTGAGGTGTTCGGCAAACGAGTGCCACTCCTTTTCGGGCACTTGAACTTCGAGGCATTCGCCACCCTCTATAAATGCGACATTGCCATTGATGGCACTGATTAATTCCTTAATATCGCTCATTTGTATATAATTGGTATATAGCTGAGTGTTCTTAATCTATTTGACCTCTCTCCTCCGGGTGCTCGGCGAAAAACTCTTCGCGTTTCTCCTTACGATTGACACCGCCGAAGAATTTCTGCACCTTGATTTTACGCTGCAACTGCATGAGACCGTAGAAGAATGCTTCAGGACGCGGAGGACAACCGGGGATATAAACATCGACCGGAAGAATCTTATCCACACCGGGGAGCACGCAATAACTGTTCTTGAACGGACCACCGCTCACTGCACAACCACCGCAAGCTATGACATATTTAGGTTCTGCGAGCTGGTCATACAGACGACGCAAAACCGGAGCCATACGGTGTACAATCGTACCCTGAACCATTATATAGTCCGCCTGACGGGGAGAGTTTCGGGCCACCTCAAAACCGAAACGAGCCATATCATAACGTGCCGCACCGAGACTCATAAACTCGATTGCACAGCAACTTGTGCCGAAGGTCAGCGGCCACAGAGAGTTGGAGATACCCCAGTTGATAAGCTTGTTAAGATTACCGACAGCGACATTGGCACCGGTAGCATTCAGCTCTTCAACCAGCTTGTCAATATATTCATTGTCCTTGAAGTCATCATGCTTCATGCTCTTGATATTCACTTCCATTTCAATGCTCCTTTCTTCCAAGCATAAGCCAGACCTAAAACAAGAATTACCATAAAGATACCGATGCAGAGCAGACTCTTGACACCCAAATCACGGGCGACAACAGCCCAGGGATACAGGAACACGGTTTCCACATCGAAAATCAGAAACAGAATGGCAAAGATATAATATCCCGCCTTAAACTGCATCATAGACTCGCCGCGGGTGGGAATACCACACTCGAACGGCTCTGACTTCTTAACAGAATAGGATTTCGGGGATATCAGACGAGCAATCAGCAACGCGGCCACGACAAGCAAAATACCTGTCAAGGTCGCAGTGACGGCTAATGTCCCATTGCCTATCTCCAACAACAAATTCATCTTAATCGTTAGATATTAGTTAGTTATAATTTTTACAATATTAAAGGCGTACCTTTACGGCACAATTCATCTACAAAGATAGTTAAAAATATTTAAAAAAGAAAAAGGGTGTTATAAAACACCCCTTTAATTTTGTCATCAATACTCCATATACTGTCCCTCGAAGGAAACATTGAACACACCTGACACCGTATAATTACAGATACACTTGGTCAGCATTTCGCCGGTGCTTTGCAATCTGAAGTCATTGAATAAATAACTGTCAACGCTTGACACGTTTCCTTTCATCATCACCTTGGGAACAACATTCTTTCCACTGACCGTATATCCGGCAGGAGAATAGGTCACATCCAGATTCTCCAGACACATAGCTTCCAATTCGGGCATTCCCTCCGCAAAGGTGATATTGTATACCACTACAGTAGCAGTCTTCATGTTTTCAGCAAAATAAAGACGGTAAACGGCTTTTTTCCAAGTGAAACTTGCGCCTTGCTGACCTGGAGCAGATGAATGCAAGATTGTCTCGCCCATAAAAAACAGGTCGCGTCCAAAAGTCTTCACAGTATAATCATCCCCAATCTCATAGCTCAGACATAAGCGATTATTTATCTGACTGACACCTATGACACCGGGCACGACTGTGGGATAATAATAAAACAGTGTGGATTCTGCTCCCGTGAGATTGCAGACATTATCGCCGTTGCTCATCTTGCCGGTGCCCTTGAAATTACGTGCATATCCTACAGTAGAGACTTTCTCAGAAAATGTCATCGGATTTGAAGTTAGCGACATCTCAGCTCCACCAACCTTCATCACATCACTGGAGACTGACACCTTACCCTCTCCGAGATTATATTCTATCTTATATTTTACATTGCTTTGAGCTGTCACTTCGGAGGAAGCATCCGAGGGAATGACAAGATTACATAAAGTAACATCCGCGAATGTAATGGATTCACCCTTATCAAGGTTACATCCCGTCAATAAGACACTCCCTGCTATTACTCCTAAAGCAATAAATCCTGATTTGATATTCATAACATTATGATTGATTTAAATATATTCAAAACTTCACTGACACGACGGTCGGTTGAGAGACTGCAAAATTAAACTTAAATTCCGAACTATCAAAATCAGAATAAGCCACAATTGAGCAATTATTAAATTCATAGCCTGTCCGAAGACACATATTATAAGAATCATCATACGTTTTTAATTATTTATATTTTCACTATTATCATGTTTTAATTACTTTTGCATACGTAATCCCTCCAACGAGATTACGATAACCTGTTCCCTATTCTCCCCTCACCATTTATGTCATGAAGTCAATCAGAGAATTATTCCGCATCGGCACGGGGCCATCTTCATCTCACACCATGGGACCCCGACATGCAGCCGAACTCTTTCTAAAGTCACACCACAATGCCAAAGGATTTGAGGTAATCTTATACGGATCACTTGCCGCGACGGGAAAAGGCCATATGACCGATGCTGCAATCATAGACGTGCTGTCCCGCTCGGATATGCCGGTGAAAATAGTATGGAAACCGGATGTGTTTCTTCCATACCACCCAAATGCGATGACCATATCGTCTCTTGATGACATCGGTTTTCCGACAGACAGCCAGACATATTACAGTGTCGGCGGAGGTGCCATCGACATCGAGGGACACCCTCACGAAGGTTCTCCGGAAATATATAATCTTGAATCTCTGACGGAAATAATGCAATATTGCGAAGAGACCGGGCGCACTTACTGGGAATATGTCGAACAGTGTGAAGGTCCCGGTATCTGGGAGTATCTCCATGAGGTGTGGGAAGCAATGAAAACTGCCGTCGAACGAGGTCTCAACAAGGAGGGTCGCCTGCCGGGCCCTCTCAACCTGCAACGAAAAGCAAACAGCTACTATGTGAAGGCCGGCGGCTACAGGGATAATCTGCGCTCACGCGGACGCGTCTTTGCATATGCGCTTGCCGTCAGCGAAGAGAATGCATCGGGTGGCACTATAGTCACTGCACCGACATGTGGCTCATGCGGAGTCGTACCCGGAGTGCTGTATCACCTGTGGAAAAGTCGCGATTTCCCCGAATCACAGATGCTTCATGCGCTTGCGACAGCCGGTCTGTTCGGCAATATCGTCAAACAGAACGCCTCCATATCAGGGGCTGAGGTAGGATGTCAGGGTGAAGTGGGAGTTGCGTGCGCAATGGCCGCAGCAGCTGCCAGCCAGCTGTTCGGCGGTTCACCGGCTCAGATTGAATATGCGGCCGAAATGGGACTCGAACATCACCTCGGCATGACATGTGACCCGGTGTGCGGTCTGGTGCAGATACCCG
>CAMWRB010000055.1 GCA_947176545.1 uncultured Porphyromonadaceae bacterium | reverse complement strand
TCATGACACAGTTCATGAGATGGCGAAGGATGAGGCTCGTCATGGTCAGGGCTTCTATGGTCTCTACCAGCGTTTCTTCGGCAACAAGTAATCTTCAGACTACAGAATGTCAGTTCCCTCAGCTGAGGGTCTGAGAGTCATACCGCGTCAATGTGGCTGCCCGGCAGCGCATTGGCGCGGATTGTTGTGTCGGGGCAGACTTTTCTGACTTATCTGACGTGTCTGACAGGTCTGACAGGTCAGAAGGGTCTGATTTGTCTGACTTATCTGACAGGGCTGATTGTGGCTGTTTTTTGGCTATAATGAAGAATTTGATTAATTTTGTGGTATGGGACGAGTTTTAGCTATCGATTACGGTCGGAAGCGTTGTGGAGTCGCTGTGACTGATACGCTGCAGATAGCGGCCAACGGTCTGCCGACTGTGCGCGCCTGCGACCTTATGGCTTGGCTTGTGGAGTATTGTCGGCACGAGGATGTCGAGCGAATAGTGGTCGGTCTCCCTATGACAATGAGGGGTGAACCCTCGGAAAGCGCAAGATATATCGAGCCTTTCCTCAAACATCTCTCTCGGGTGATGCCCGACATTCCCGTAGAGCGTTTCGATGAACGTTTCACATCGACAATCGCACATCGCGAGATGATAGCCGGAGGACTTAAGAAGTCTGTGCGTCAGCAGAAGGATTTGGCTGATAAGACGGCTGCGGTACTCATACTGACCGATTGGCTCAATTCACGTCGTTAAATCCACTTCAATACGATTTAAGATTATAATAATATATGATTTTACCAGTTTATCTGCTCGGTCACCCGGTATTGCGGCAGGAGTGTGAGGATATCACTCCCGACTATCCGGAACTTAAGAAGCTTGTGGCCGATATGTTTGAGACCATGTACAATAGTGACGGTGTCGGTCTTGCAGCACCTCAGATAGGATTGCCAATCAGTCTGCTTGTCATCGACGGGTCACCGCTGGCCGATGATTTCCCGGAATGTAAGGATTTCAAGATGGCCTGCATCAATCCCCAGCTCGAGATTATCGAGGATGAGGAACCGGTGAGCCGTCCGGAGGGATGTCTTTCAATCCCGGGTGTCAGTGAGAACGTGAAGCGTCATGAGCATGTCGTCCTCCGATGGCTTGATGAGGATTTTCAACCCCATGAGCAGGAATTCAAGGGGTTTGCATCCCGCATTATTCAGCATGAGTTTGACCACCTGTGCGGTGAAGTGTTTACCGACCATATCGCTCCCATCAGGAAGCAATTAATCAAGGCCAAGCTCAACAATATTGTAAAAGGAAAGGTCAAATGTTCCTACCGTGTGAAATAACTGTATCAACATCAGAATAAAGAAAATGGCAGACGACAAAAAGATAATTTTCTCTATGGTGGGAGTGAGTAAGGTCATTCCGCCTCAGAGACAGATACTCAAGAATATTTATCTCTCATTCTTTTATGGTGCCAAAATCGGCATCATAGGCCTTAACGGCAGCGGTAAGTCCACACTGCTCAAAATTATAGCCGGTGTTGATAAGAGTTATCAGGGAGAAGTGGTCTTTTCACCGGGATATAGTGTCGGTTATCTTGAGCAGGAACCCAAACTCGATGACAATAAGACGGTGCGTCAGGTCGTGGAAGAGGGTGTTCAGCCGGTGATGGAACTTCTTAAGGAGTATGACGAGGTCAATAATGCCTTTGCAGACCCCGAGGTTCTCGAAGACCCGGACAAAATGGATAAGTTAATCCAGCGTCAGGCGGAGTTGCAGGATAAGCTTGACGCAACAGACGCCTGGAATATTGACAACAAGCTGGAACGCGCGATGGATGCGCTGCGGTGTCCGCCGGATGACCGCCTTATCGGCACGCTTTCCGGTGGTGAACGCCGTCGTGTGGCACTGTGTCGACTCCTGCTGCAGCAGCCTGACATACTCTTGCTCGACGAGCCTACCAACCATCTCGACGCAGAGAGTATCGACTGGCTCGAACAGCATCTGCAACAGTATCCGGGTACGGTCATCGCCGTCACTCACGACCGCTATTTCCTCGACAACGTGGCCGGATGGATTCTCGAACTTGACCGTGGTGAGGGTATCCCCTGGAAGGGTAATTACACCTCGTGGCTCGACCAGAAGACCAAGCGTATGGCTCAGGAGGAGAAGCAGGCCAGCAAACGCCGCAAGACACTCGAGCGTGAGCTGGAGTGGGTGCGTATGGCTCCTAAGGCACGTCAGGCCAAGGGTAAGGCACGTCTTTCAAGTTATGACCGTCTGCTCAACGAGGACCAGAAGGAACGCGAGGAGAAGCTCGAGATATATATACCCAACGGACCCCGTCTGGGTAATAAGGTCATAGAATCAATCCACCTTGCCAAGGCATACGACGACAAGGTGCTTTTCGACGACCTTAACTTTATGTTGCCTCCTAACGGTATAGTGGGTGTCATCGGTCCGAACGGTGCGGGTAAGACTACCCTCTTCAGGCTTATTATGGGTCTTGAGAAGCAGGATAAGGGTGATTTTGAAGTGGGTGAGACTGTCAAGATTGCATACGTAGACCAGACTCATAAGGACCTGTCGCCTGAGAAGACAGTATATGAGGTCATCTCGCAGGGAGTGGAATCATTCCGCATGGGCGGACGCGATATGAACGCCCGTGCATATCTGTCGAAGTTCAACTTTACCGGTGCTGACCAGGAGAAGAAGATTGGTGTCCTCTCCGGAGGTGAGCGCAACCGACTGCACCTTGCGATGGCTCTTAAAGAGGAGGGTAATGTGCTCCTGCTTGACGAGCCGACCAATGATATTGATGTCAATACATTGCGAGCTCTTGAGGAGGGTCTTGAGAATTTTGCAGGTTGTGCCGTGGTGGTAAGTCACGACAGATGGTTTCTCGACCGTATCGCTACCCATATTCTCGCTTTTGAAGGCGACAGCCGTGTGACATTCTATGAAGGCTCATACTCAGACTATGAGGAGTTCCGCCGTAAGCGCGACGGTGCCGATGCGACTCCACATCGTATTCGTTACCGCAAGCTCATGTAGCCGATAGATAATAAGCTATCGCTTAGTGATGTCGTGTCACAAAGTACGCCCCTGACTGAAAATACAAAATCGAGGGAAACCCAATCGGGCATTTCCCTCGATTTTTTGTATGGTGATTCGGTCGAGCCGAAAAGTTGTAACTTTTGTCCGGGATAGATTATACAAGATGTGAAATCCATTTGTCACGCTCGCCCGGCAACAGGTCGATGACAGGAATTTCTATCATGGTGTAGCAACCCGGTTGCTGACGCATGGCTGCACGGGCTACACACACCAGGACCTGACCCGTCAGGGAGGGGTTGTTTATCTTCATGTCAAATTCAAACATCTGATTGTGTGTCGAGCCGGAAACACCCTTTCTGACGAGGTTCACACCGTGACCGACATCGTTGAGTGCATCTACACTATCGACGGCGATGACGTGTGTCTCATCAGATGCGAAGTAGGGGTCTGCCTTGATGGCGGCTGCAACCTTATCAAGTTCATAGCCGGGGAGCAATTCTACATAAACCATGCGGCGGTGTATGCCGGTGCCCACCGGAATCGTCATGGAGAGAGCATCCTTTACACCCTCTATAGCCTTGACGGCAACTGTGTGGCCCATGCTGCGACCGGGACCGAAATTGGTATATGTGATGCCTTTGGGGGCAATAGCCTCAAGCAGAGTGCGGACTACCGAGTCAGAGCCCGGGTCCCATCCGGCAGAGATAATGCTGACAGCGTTGTGAGTCTTGGCGACAGCATCGAGTGAGGTACGCAATGCAGGTATCTGTCCGTGAATATCGAATGAGTCGACGGTGTTGATGCCGAGGGCGAGAATCTCTTTGGCCTGTCGCTCTATACTGCGCGTCGGTGAGGCGAGAATTGCCACATCCACTTTGCCTAATTCCGAGATATTTGCCACTACGGGTATTTCCGAGGGTATATTCTCACGCTCAGAGGGATTGCGGCGCACTATGCCCGCTACTTCAAAATCTTCAGCGGCAAGAAGAGCCTCCAATGCCGCTTTGCCTATGTTGCCGTATCCGACTACGGCTGCACGTGTTTTAGTCATATTGTAAGAATTTATCGGGAGTAAAATTAATCAAAATATACCATATTCATATCTAATCAGCGATAATTTTTGAGAAAAAAATAGTAATTTTGCAACTTCAAAAAATGGTTCAGATATGAATTGGTTGATACAGTTGCTCTCTCCCGGCTCGGTGGCTCTCGCTTCCACCATCCTGTTATATTCCTTTGTCATCTTTGCAGGAATATATTTAGGTAAAATCAAGATATTCGGAGTCTCATTGGGTGTGACTTTTGTGCTTTTCGTGGGCATCATCATGGGACATTTCGGATATATAGTGGCTGCCGATACACTGCATTTCCTGCGTGAGTTCGGCCTTATCCTCTTTATCTTTTCGATAGGTATGCAGGTCGGTCCGGGTTTCTTCTCATCCTTCAAGGAGGGCGGTGTCAGGATGAATGGCCTTGCAATGACCGGTATTGCACTCAATGTCGTTGTGATGCTGGTCATATATTATATCCAGTCAGCCACCGGAGGCAATACCAATATCTATCAGATGGTGGGCATTATGAGCGGAGCGGTGACCAATACCCCGGGACTTGGTGCGGCTCAACAGACTATTCTTCAGGTGCACAGTGATGCCTACAACGTGTCGCAACAGATGTCCATGGGCTATGCCGCCGCCTATCCTCTCGGTGTCATTGGCATTATTTTGACCATGATACTACTGCGCAAACTCTTTAAGATAGATGTCGATAAGGAGATTAGCGAGATTGAGGATGATACCAAGGCTTCGCTGTTGGCTCCCCATATCGTGACATACAAGGTCACCAACGACCTCGTGGCCGGTCTCTCCATCCGCAAATTGCACACACTCATATCCACTGACTTCGTGTTGTCGCGTATAGAGCGTCCGGACGGGACTGTCATTATACCCACGGCCGATGACTGTATAGAACTCAACGACCTCGTTCTCGTGGTATGCTCCGTGCAGGATGAAGAGGTGTTCAACCGCTTCCTGGGCCCTAAAGTAGAGAAGGTCTGGGAGATGGAGAAGGGTCCGATTGTATCACGCCGCATTCTTGTCACAAAAACAGAATATAACGGTGTCAAACTCGGGGCGTTGCATATGCGTTCGGCTCACAATCTGAACGTCACGCGTGTCAATCGTGCCGGTGTCGACCTGTTGGCTACCCCCAACCTCCGCCTGCAGATGGGTGACCGTATCACGGTGGTCGGCAAGCTTGATGATATCAATAATGTCGCCTCCAAGTTGGGAAACTCCATGAAACGTCTCAACGAGCCCAACCTCATCACAATGTTTATCGGTATCTTTTTAGGTATTATTGTGGGTAGTATCCCGTTGCAGTTCCCCGGAATGTCAGTTCCGATGAAGTTGGGACTTGCCGGCGGTCCTCTTGTGGTGGCTATTCTTATCAGTGCCTACGGCCCGAAATTCCACCTTGTTACTTATACCAATTCGTCAGCCAATCTGCTGCTTCGTGAGATTGGTATATGCCTCTTCCTCGCGTCGGTTGGTATTGCCGCCGGCAAGGATTTTGCCGAGACGGTATTCAACATGCGTGGTTTGCTGTGGGTCGCTTACGGATTCCTGATTACCTTTATCCCGCTTGTTGTGGTCGGCATACTGGCTCGCAAGAAGTATAAGATGAACTATCTGCATATCATCGGTATGATAAGCGGTAACTATACAGACCCGCCGGCATTGGCCTACGCAAACAAGGTCGCCAACAACGATACTCCTGCCGTAGCATATTCCACCGTATATCCTCTGACCATGTTCATGCGTGTCATAGTGGCGCAGGTGGTTGTTCTCTGCTTTCTGTAACATCCCGAGTTTGAAACTATAATCGACATAATTTATGAGGTGTTTTACCCTTTCGATTATTTTTACAGTAGCATCCCTGATAGCCGGTGTGTGGGGATATAAGGTGCTCCCCGCGCAGTATGACGGCTCTATGTCGCTATATGATTTCAGTACAGTCGAAGGCAAACCTGAAATTCCCGACTCGTTATCTCCTGTTTATGTCAGTTATGTCGGCCGGCACGGGTCGAGATACCTCTCGTCTGAAAAGAAGGTCAGTGCCATCGAGAAAGTCCTTCTTCGGTCAAAGACGCGCAAGCATATCACTCCGGATGGAATGAAGTTTCTGAGACTCCTCTCGGAGGTAAGAAAGAAAACTGATTCACGCTGGGGCGCGCTTGACAGTATAGGGGTCAATGAGCAGTGCAGGCTTGCACGGGAAATGTATGGAATGTGGCCGGAGATATTCCGTGCCGGACGTATCGATGCGCGTGCCACGTACGTTCCACGTGTAGTGATGAGTATGTATATGTTTACGCACACCCTCTCCGAGCTTTCTGACTCACTTGAGATTTATACCGACGAGGGACGTCAGAATGATGCTCTGCTCAGATTTTTTGATACGGATACGGCCTATGTCGACTATCTCGACAACGGAGCGTGGCGGGAAGCATACGATGAGTTTATGAGCCGGCACACACCCGTAGAACCGGCTCTGAGATTAGTAGGTCGTAACAGCGGGCTGTCTTATGATGAATTGCGCAAGCTGACAATGGATATGTACGGAGTGTTACAGGGTCTGCGTGCCTCCGGTATGCAACCACCGACGACCGAATGGATGTCCGTGTCCGAGTATAAGGCGTGCAGGGAGGTCTCCAACCTTAAACATTATCTGCAGAGGGTGGACAACAGGTATTCTGACATTGCCGCCCGTGCCGCTTCTCCCTTGCTTGCGGAAATTGTCAGCAACGCGGATGTGGCTATAGAAGCGATTTTATCTGAGAAACAACCGGCGGGAGATAAGTCGTCGCTCCGTAGGGCAGACCTATTTTTCGGACATGCGGAGACTCTCATGCCGCTCCTGTCGCGGATGGGCTTACCCGGTTGTTCCCCCTGCTATGAGAATTGTTTCAGAACACTCTCCGTCTCTCCCGACTTTGCAAATCTGACGACGTTGTGGGATGTTACTGAAGTCTCCCCGTTGGCCGCAAATCTGGAGCTTGTCTTTATGGTCTCACCATCCGACCGGATATATGTCCTGATACGCCTGAACGGCCGCAACCTTGAGCTGACCGATGGCGACGGCTATATCACCCCCTGGCAGTCCCTCAAGCAAAGCTGGAATCTTCAGTAATCCCGCTCCCTCGTTGAACCCCGGAGCCCTCTCCTTCGCTAAAGCTTGGAGCTTATACAAAAATGGTAGTTGGAGGTTAAAACGGAAGAAGTGAGAAGGTATGGGAGAGCTAATGAGTAAAGATATGAGCACGGGAAGGGGTGGTTATATGGGGAAGCGTATCTGCAAGG
>CAMWRB010000054.1 GCA_947176545.1 uncultured Porphyromonadaceae bacterium | reverse complement strand
CTTTAGAAAAATGTCACAAGTGACAAAAATCTAAATTATGAGCAAGCAAATAAAACGAGATATTATCAAGTAACTGAACGGACATACACAATAAAAGTTGGGTGATGATATAATAGAACGGGGTGTTGCGCGTTAATTAGACGTATGCGAATGATTGCACGTATATGTACAGCGGCTCTGACCGCGGCCGCTTCCCTCGCCGTCTCGACTTCCCATGCCGAGAACGGCTCTACTTCGTACGACTTTCTCAACATTCCGACATCTTCGCACGCATACGCTTTGGGTGGAACAGGTATCGCCATCATCGATGATGACATCTCGCTGGCCGACCAGAATCCGGCTTTGATTGGGCCGGAGATAGAAAACCAGTTCAGCCTGGGATATATGCTCTACATGGGCTCCGGCAATTTCGCCTCCCTGCGCTACGGCATGGCCGCCGGCGAACATGGAGCATGGGCCGCCGGGATACGCTACCTTAACTACGGCAAGCTTATCGAGTTTGACCAGTCGGGCATCGAGGGCGGTAAGTTCTCCCCTACGGATATTGTCTTCGAAGGGACATATTCTCACGACATCACCTCCCGATGGCGCGGAGGCATCAATCTCAACCTTATCTACAGCCACTATCACATCTATTCGGCATTCGCTATCGGGGTTGACCTCGGTGTCAATTACTATGATGAGGAACATGACCTCTCTTTTTCGGCGGTAATAAAGAATGCCGGCGGACAGGTCAAGAGATTTCATGAAGCCTACAACCGTCTGCCGTTTGACGTCCAGTTGGGATATATGCAGGGTATCGGCAGTTCCGCATTCTCCGTAGCCATCACCGCCACACACCTCACCCGCTGGAATCTCCCCTACTACACCCATCCCAAGAATGAGGAGGGAGATGCATCGGTGCTCAAATCCAACTTTTTCAGCAACTTCTTCCGTCATCTGACTTTCGGACTGCAGTTTCAGCCGTCAGACAAGTTTTACGCCGCTCTCGCATACGATTACAAGACCGCTACGGATATGTCCACCTACAGCCGCAACTTCTTCAGCGGTTTCTCGCTCGGTCTCGGACTTAAAGTCCGCGGATTCGGTTTCGGTGTGAGCTACGGAATGCCGTTCAAGACCGGCTCTACACTTATGCTCAACATCAACTGCTGTCTCGCAGAACTGATGAACTGACCGCGCTACTCCCCCTGAAAAATCCTATTTATAAAATTTCCCTCATTTTTTGACCGAAATGCCGGATATATCAAAAATATTTGTAACTTTGTCGTCGCATTGGTATCTCCATTTCTCAGGAGTGAGAATTTGAGTTGCAGCCTCATCAAACGTTATAAGACTGACATTCAGGAGATTTAAAAGGGAATCCGGTGTAAATCCGGAACAGTACCCGCTGCTGTGAATCCTACACCAAAGTCTGTTTCACTATGTCATTGAGACCGTCAGGTCTTGAGAAGGCGTGATAGATTGGGATGAGTCAGAAGACCTGCCTATGCCGTAAACATGATTGTGCCTACGGGATTATGGGCTAATGAGTAAGTTCCTGTCATGGGGACTTGAGGTCATTCTGACTCTCGTCGTGAGGTTAATACATTTTCCCGTCTGTGTACAATCAGTTAGTACGCAGACGGGAATTTTATTTTCTGAGTATTAACCTTCTGACCTGAAGAATGAAACATATTTTACCTTTGGTGATGACTCTCTGCATCGCCGTTGAGGTTCTCGCTGACGAACATCCCGATACCATCTCCCGACAACTGGAGGAGGTAGTGGTGACTGCCCGCAAACCGACCGATGACATAATCCCTGCGCAAGTCCTGTCGGGTGAGGAGCTGAACAGGCTGAACAGCAACAGCGTGGCCGATGCGCTCCGATACTTTTCGGGCGTTCAGGTCAAGGATTACGGAGGTGTCGGCGGCATCAAGACCGTCAATATACGCTCCATGGGAACAAACCACACCGGTGTGGTATATGACGGAGTGGAGCTTGGCAACGCCCAGAACGGTCAGATAGATTTGGGACAGTTTTCTCTTGACAATATCGAAGCCTTGTCTCTCTATAATGGTCAGAAAAGCGAGATACTGCAGCCGGCCAAAGATTTCGGTTCTGCAGGAACAATCTATATGAAAACGCGCACACCGGTCTTCAACGAGGGAGAACGATATCATGCAAGGGCGACACTCCGTACCGGCTCATTCGATTTGCTCAATCCCTCCGTCCTTGTGGAATTAAAACTCAGCCGGAGTATTTCGGCCTCTCTAAGCGCGGAATGGGTAAACTCAAGCGGCAAATATAAATTCAGATACAGACGTGTCAATCCCGCCGGGGAGTTGGCCTACGACACTACGGCTGTCCGAGAGAACGGTGATATCAATGCCACGCGTATAGAGCTCAACACCCACGGTTCTCTGAACAACGGCTCATGGTCCTTCAAGGTATATAATTATAACTCCGAACGCGGAGTGCCGGGAGCGATTGTCAATAACGTATGGCGTAGAGGAGAACGAATATGGGACACCAACTCATTTGCACAGGGACGATATACCGGATACTTCGGGAGATTTACCACTCTTAACAATATCAAATATGCCTTCTACCGCACTCACTATGTCAATAACGATGACAAGCAGGTGAAGATTGACAATCTCTACAAACAGAAGGAGGTCTATATATCATCGGCTAACTCATACGAGATTAACGACATATGGAATGTTTCGGCAAGCTATGACTTCCTCTGGAACACGCTCGATGCCGATGTATACGGTTTTGTGAAACCTGACAGGGTATCACAATATCTGTCGGTGGCGACTGCCCTTGACCTTGACAGGTTCAAAATGCAGGGGAGTGTGTTGGGGACGTTCATACATGACCGCATCAAAGGGCAGGAGGCTCCGGCGGACAAACATGTATTCTCACCGGCGGTCTTTATGAACGGATACCCGCTGCACAACAGAGATTTCTCCATACGCATATTTTATAAACAGTCGTTCAGGATGCCGACATTCAACGACCTCTATTATGCAGATATGGGCAACTCCCAGCTGTCGCCGGAGCGTGTCACACAATACAATGCCGGTCTGCTGTATGACCATCACTCCTTCGGATTTATATCCACCGCCCGCGTCAGCGTCGACGCCTATTACAACCGTGTCAAGGATAAGATTGTAGCCTACCCGAAAGGACAGCAGTTCCGCTGGACCATGCTCAATCTCGGACTTGTGGATATACGGGGTATCGATGTGACCGGCTTGCTGACTGTCAATCCCTGTAAGGATTTGTTTCTGACCATCCGCGGACAGTATACATTCCAGAGAGCCATTGACGTAACCAACCCTGCCGACAATTATTACCGCCACCAGATACCCTATATACCCCGCCACTCCGGGGCAGCGGTCGTGAATGCGCAGTGGCGCGGTTGGGGACTCAACTACTCATGGATATACGTAGGCGCAAGATATAATCAGCAGGAAAACATCAGATACAATTATACCCAGCCGTGGTACACCTCCGACCTCTCGTTGAGCAAGGATTTCCGGTTGGGCAAAGTCAGCCTCAGAGGATTGATTGAGGTCAATAACCTGCTCAGTCAGGACTATGATGTAATCCTCAACTATCCCATGCCCAAACGAAACTACAGAGTCACCGTAACAGTGGAAATATGAAACTAAGACAGTTTTTCTCATATATATTTATAATGACGCTCCTGACGGTCGCCACAAGTTGTCGTGAGGACGAACTTGTGGTGCCCACGGAGTATGACATCATCGGTGACGAGCTACCGGGAGCGGATATACGCGGCTTCTATCTGGTGAACGAGGGTAATATGGGCTCAAACAAATGTACTCTCGACTATTACGACTACTACACCGGCCTATATTCAAGAAACTTTTATGCCGAGAAGAATCCAAATGTCATAAAGGAACTCGGCGATGTGGGCAACGATATCGGAATATATGGTAGTAAATTATATGTCGTGGTCAATTGCTCTCACAAGGTTGAAGTTCTCGATGCCCATACCGGCATCCGACTCGGACAGGTGGACATTCCCAATTGCCGGTATGTCCGGTTTCACCGTGGCAAAGCTTACGTAAGCTCATACGTCGGACCGGTGCTGATTGACCCGAACGCCCCTAAAGGTGCGGTCTACGAAATTGACACCCTTTCACTCTCCGTGACGCGAAAAGTCTCCGTCGGGTATCAGCCCGAAGAGATGGAGATAGTGGATGACTATATGTATGTGGCCAACTCCGGAGGCTACCGCGCTCCCAACTATGACAATACAGTCTCGGTAATACAGATGATAGATTTCAAGCAGGTACAGCAGATACCCGTCGGAATAAATCTCCACCGGTTGAAAAAGGATAAATATAACAAACTGTGGGTCACTTCGCGCGGTGACTATCAGTATCATCCCTCACGACTGTATGTGATGCAGAAGAAACCCGGATTCAACCGGATGGAAGTTACGGATACTCTACCGTTAGCCTGCTCAAATATGGCGTTTTACGGGGAATATATGTATTACTATGCCACCGAATGGAACAACTATACCGCCTCCAACACCATCACCTACGGCATTATAGACATACGCACCAAGGAAAAGATTTCAGACAACTTCATCAAGGACGGTACTGAAAAAAATATAACCATACCATACGGCATAGCCATTCACCCCGAAACCGGAGATATTTTCGTGACCGATGCTAAGAATTATGTTTCCTCGGGGACACTCTATTGCTTCTCCAATGACGGATATAAAAAATGGAGCGTCCGAACCGGTGATATTCCTGCACACATAACATTCCTGACAAAATGAAGAAGATTTATATATTACCGCTTGCAGCTCTCATGTGCGGCTGCAGTAACGACATACCGACGGTCAGTCTCGGCATCGACGATGTATATTACATTGCGCGGATGCAGAAACTCGATTTGCATCCTGCTTTGACCGGAAGTGAATACGAATGGTATGTGAACGGTTCGTTGGTAAGCAGGGCTCGCGATTATATCTTTCTCGCGCAGGATGAGGGCACGTATGATGTGGAGTTAAAAATTCTGGATTCATACACTCCCTACGATTTCTCATTTGTCATTCACGTCATTCACGAGGAGATTGAATACAGTCCTTACATAGCCAAAGTATATGACTATTGCCCGGCTCCGGGACAGTTTATCAATGAAATGCCGCGGTTTGAGGAGGGTGACACATACGCATCAATTCTTCAGAAAGCGGAGGAATCAATCTCAGGAACTAACGATATTATGATTTCACTGGGAGGATACGGTGGTTATGTGACATTCGGCTTCGACCACACCGTCATAAATGTTCCCGGTGAGAAGGATTTCCGAATATGGGGGAACTGTTTCTACGAACTCTTGCAACCGGATAAAAAAGGAGGTTCGGCCGAACCGGGGATAGTCATGGTAAGCTATGACACCAACTGCAACGGTCTGCCCGACGACGAATGGTATGAACTGGCGGGTAGTGAATATAATTCAGCCGGAACACATCATGGATACTCCATAACATACCGACGCCCGGACCCGCAACGGGAAATAGTCGCAGACGAGGATAACAGTCTCGATGATATATTTTACATAGGCTGGAGCGACAATACGGGACAACACGGTTATATGCCCAAAAATATCTTTCACAATCAGGAATATTTCCCGAAGTGGATAGATGATGACAAGATAACATTTTCCGGAACTTTGCTGGCCAATAATGCAGAGGATATAAGCGGTAACGGGAGTTATTATGTCTTATACAGTTTCCCTTGGGGATATGTGGACAATCATCCTAACGAGTACGAGGATTTAAATTCATTTGACATATCATGGGCTGTAGATTCCGACGGCCGTCACGTCGAGCTGCCCGGGGTTGATTTCATCCGCGTTTATACCGGAATCAACCAGTACTGTGGATGGCTGGGCGAGACATCCACCGAAATAAGCCGTGCTCAGGATTTGCACATACTACTTCCTTCTCTTCCCAACCCCTGAGAACATTTATCACAGAAATATTTACTAACCATTTAAAATAAATCAATCATGAGAAAAGAACTACTCTCATTAGCTATCGGACTGACGGCACTTTCAGCAATGCCTCATGCGATAGATTTCGACAAAATCAAGTCGTGGACCGGAGAGGGGCCTAACAGAGCCGCCCTCGCCGTCACTAACGATGACGGGGCCTCAGACCCCAAAGTCTATGTATGGGGATTTCGCTGGGCTGACGGTGAGAGACCTACCGGTGAGGATATGTTTAAAGCCATTTGTGCCAATACGGACAATCTTGTACTTCTGACACAGACCACAGGTCAATATGGCTCGACTGTCTGCGGCATCGGCGTCGGTAATGCCGAAAAGATGCTCGAAAATATCTATTTCGATTTCGAGAAAGCTCTTGATTACGAATTTATCAACTTCGACTACTACAATACAAACTCATTTTTCGGTCAGTCGGAAGCTCCGGGCGACCGCACACCCGAAATATGTGCCGAAGCTGTTAAAAAGGCCATTACCTCCGAATGTCATTACATACAGCATCCTCTTGACCAGCCGACATACGGCTATCCGGCATACGACTATGACTGCTGGGACATGACTGACCAAGGATGGAATTACGGTTGGTGGACATCCGCCTGGTATAGCGGATACTGGAGCTACTGGACGATTACAGGACATTCGGACGAATGGATGTACAGCGGCACCGGCTTCACCGGACGAATCCTCTCGGACGGCTGTGTGGACGGATGGTCGTTCACCATGTTCGATAGTCCTAAGGTGGGTGGAGTAGGCGAAGGTACTCCACCGTCAGACAACCCCGATATGTATATCTATTGCGAACCTAAGATAATATCGGGAATTGACGATGTTACTGTTGCTGAAGCCGAAACGGAGGAATACTACACTCTGACAGGTGTACGGGTTGATGCCACGGCTCTTGTTCCGGGCATTTACATCATCCGCACAGGAAACACTGCGAAAAAAATATTAATTCCCTAATAACCAATTCTCACAATGAAAAAATTCCTTTTAATGCTTGCCGGCTCTCTGCTCGGCACAGCCGGTGTCATGGCCGCTTCGCCTGACCTCGCTAAAGCCCGCTATACGGTGGGTGAAGGCTCCAACACCTATCTGTTGGTTCTGAGATTTAATGTCCCGGAACGTATGGACAACTTTGTTTATGCTGTAAAATCGGACAATGACGACCTCACTGCGTTGGATGCACTCAATCTTGTATCAGGCATTGACAGCCGTCTGAAAGTAGATATGCAGGATGGTCAGCCGACGATTTCTATTGACCTCAACGGAGACTCACAAATCGACAAAGCAGACATCCAAGATGTAAAACTGTCGGATGCAGCCACCACAACGGAGGTTGCCACTGACGGAGTGACAAAGGTACTGACACTTTCTCAGGATGGCGATAACGCCTCGGCAAGTCCATACTACTTTTATATTCCCGGACCCGATGAAGATGGTGTATGGCTTCCGGAGGAAATGACTGTGAAGCTGAGTGATAATACACCGGTGATACCATGTTTCGTGCAGGTCCCGGACGGCAAACTCAGCTCCACGACCAACTGGCAGGCATCATCGAGCAATGAAAAATACAGTCTTGACCGTTCGATTATCATCACTCCGTACACATTGGTCGATGATACATATAATGCGCGT
>CAMWRB010000053.1 GCA_947176545.1 uncultured Porphyromonadaceae bacterium | reverse complement strand
CTTCACAAAGCCGTAGATTATCTGTAGAGGGCGAGGAGGATGTCGAGGCTTCTTCGCTTTGTGGGGATGGAGAGGTGGATGGAGTAATAGCGCATCAGGTGGTTGAGTATGATGCGTCGCTGTTCACCCGAAAATCTGAACAGATGGTGGTTGGAGAATGTCATGCGTGAAAGCAACGGCAGGAGTGAAGTGTATTGAGGACTCAGAATGTCTGCGTGAGTGTGGGTGCCGCTATCAAGAAATGTTCCTTCGCGCATATCAAATATCGTACCGGGACGATAAGAGGAGTAGTCAGGCTCAATACCCATAAAGAGAGTCAGCTTCAGCAGGAAGCATAGATGAAAGTTGGTGACCGGGCGCGTGGCGGTATCGAGAGAGTTTATGGCACTGAGCAGGAATGTAAAGAGCTCGCTGTCTTCCGGAGACTTGCGGAGTAATGAGGTGAGAAAATCAGCGACAAAGAAAGTCATCGCAGTCTTGTCGGGGTCAAAATAGAGGTTTCGCCACGTATGCACGGCCGCTACACTTCCTAAAAAGTGAAGCTCGCGTGCCGGGTTGATATTTATGTTGGTCTCGATAATAGACAGGGGCGAAAGGATTGCCTTACGGAGGCGTCCGGTCTTGCCGGCGGATGCCGACGACAGGCAGGTGAGACGTCCGTGTGTCTCCGTATATAGTGTCACTATATTGTGACGGTCGTTATGCTTGATGGTCTGAATGACGATACCGCGTATTTTCTGCTTCATATTCCGTCAAGCTTCGGGGAGGCAGAGTGATATGTACGGCTGAATATCCACTTATCCTGAGGCCCTGTGAAGTTTTCATGTGCACGTTCAGTATTGAAAATGGATTCATATCCGTGGCGTCGCCACTCCTCACGGGGGAGCGTGGAGGTATAATATGCGGAGCGTGTCATGTCAAGCAGCGGAGTGACTGAGCTTAGGGCAAGACATATGATGAAAGCCACTCTCCACAGTCGCGGTGCGGGCTTTCTTTTAGGATTATAGTCAGTAAGGGTCTGTGCCAACTTAACAAATATAAAGAACAGTAACGGCAGCACGGTGCGTGACAGGAAGTCCTGACCGTCGCCCATGACTATAAACATACATGGCAGGTATCCGATAAAGAGCAGATAGAAGGCCGGCTCACTCCTTAATCTCCTGAAACTGACAATGAGCCACGGCAAAATGCTGAACAACAGCAGGCATCCGAGCAATTTCCAATAAAACGCCCTGTCCGGTCCCGGTGTCAAAAGTTCAGTGTTGAGATGAGCCGTTCCCGAGGCGCTGTTAGATGTCATATATGTACCGATGACCGCGAGTATAAGCAGTGCGAGAATGTTGGTCGATGAGAAGACAGCTTTAAGGCGTTGGCTGAGTCCACGTTGTGATGAGATGAGAACGATGAGCTGGTAGGCGGCTATCAGAGCTATGAGAAACTCTGAAAACGGTGCCGTCAGCAGCCACATGGCCATTGTGAAGATAGTGATACGTGCGTCGTTGCAACGGAATATAAGCATACATCCCAGAAAGGAGGGTACAAACTGATTGTAGACCCAGAATATCATAACATCAGGCCATTCGATAAATCCGATACCTCCCCAGTTTTCGATGACAGCGTTCAGAAATGGAAGCAATCCCGAACGCATATCGTCGACGTTGCGTACGAGGGCCGGAATGATGTCGATAGAGCCTGCGAAAATCAGTATTACAATCACTGAAAATTTAATCTTTCCGACATAATCGAAGAGTATCCATAAGGCAGTGATGATACCGAGCCAGGCCCATACCCACTGGATAATCCATCCCAAAGTCAGTGAGCCGAATATTTTGGCTATTCCGGCCGCGGGAAGCCAGAAACCGAGATAATACACGAGCATTTCGTCACCGCTTACTACAGGCCACGCATTACGGTACAAGTCGATAAAGAGAGCGTTGCGGAAGTCGTGGTCCCACTCGTTCTGCCACATGAAGCCTCCGACGCCGGCAACTGTAATCCATACGGCGACGCACAGCAATATTGCAAGGACTGTACCCGGAGAAGAGATGGGTGTGTACCCTTTGAACTTACTGCAAAGTGTACATCCCACCCCGACAATGCCGAGAGCTAACGGTATACCGATAAAGAGATTGGTCCAGCTCAGAAGAAAGATGACCGTCGGAAGTGCCGGATAAAAGAGTGCAAATGAATAAAGCAATTTACGGCTCATAGCTGAAAAAATCAGAAGGCAAGAACCGCTCTCACACAGCACGGGGTAAATTTTTGCATCAGATGACTAAAATTTTCAATAGAGTATTCATGAGTATTCGCTCTATAAGGATAAGCATCGTTCTCAGTTGAAGACCAGTAGAAAGGTCCTCGGTAAGACGGGTTGTATCTCATCCAATCGATGTGACTTTTGTATGGTACATTGTCAGCCAGTTTCTCTTTAATTTCCTGACATCGTTTCACGAAAAGTGAACGATATTGCTGCAGCTCTTTGAGTTGTCCGATGGCAGGCAAGTACCATCCGGTAGTATTGTCAGGAGCCTTCAGCTGTCTTTGCCATGCGTATGGATTGGGTTCATCCGGTTCCCACGCAAAACAGTCTTCGGTATTAAATAGAATAGCTTTTTGGACCCATTCGGGGCCGTTTTTACTCGTGTCCTCAACATCGATTGTCTGAGTGGTAAGTTTGCCATAATATTGGGCAGCGAATGCAGCGGGATACATATTTCTACTCAATCCCCACTCATCGCATGTATTCAGAATTATCTGCGTATTATAGAAGCCACCCCAGTCTTTAACCGTTTGATTGGCGTTCAAAAAGCCTCGGGACTCTTCTTCTGTAAAATGGCCGTATGCGTCATTTAATTCCCATTCAAAAAAGTCGTCAAGGTCGTTTGGCACATCAGTCAGTGCCAGAACATATCCATGACATTTCCCGTCCCAATCGTCTCCGTTCATACCATTTAATATCCCTGTACCGGAGTAATCATATTCGTAAAACGTACCTCTGTCTTGGCTATCCTCAATACCGTCAAGTGGATGCTGACCGGTATAGAATACCAACCCGATGCAGCGATGGTTTTTGTTATCCAGGTAATCGGTAGCCTCACAAGGGAGAACAAAACCGAAGGATTGAGAATTCTTGCAGTAGAAATCTCCGACTATCACTTTGTCAAATGTATATACACCCATATCAGCAGTCTCATGCTTGGAATATCTTATACCTGTTTCGTTAGATTGAACGGAGAATTCTCCCTTGAATGTCGATTCACGATAGTTGTAGAAGTATGTTATCTGTTGGTCATAATTATCGGGGAGAATATAACGGAATGTCCCGTCGTGTGCCTGATAATGCTTGAGATGGTTGCCATCATTGTCATAAATTGCAACCTCGTTGGGAATCCTGAAGGTGATTATCTCGCGGCCTTCCTCATCTTCCCCATACATATCATCATCGTCGTAATTATTCTCATTCTCACTCTCATTCTCACTCTCACTCTCATTCTCACTCTCACTCTCATTCTCATCCTCGTCATCACCGCTGTTGGGAAAATATCGGGGATGCATAGTAAGTAACGCCCAGCTTACTTTGATGTCAAGCGAGACGCAGTTGCGCAGGTGTCGCAGTTCGGCTGTAATTTTTTTAATGCCCCCTTCTGTAGACATCCAGGCCATCACGTCAGAGCTTTGATAAGCCTCTTGAGTAGATTGGTCCTCTTTCAGTGCAAACACCGGTAATTCCATGATATCCTCGACAGTGGTGCACTTAGCATCAGTAACAGACTCATCGTAGGGGAAATAGACGATGTAAGTGCGCATTTCGCTATCGTAATAAGGGGGATGTGCAGGGTCTCCATTATATACCCATTGGTTGTTGTCATTCAGAGTGAATGGAGCGTTATTTACGATATGACTGTTATTTTGGTCAAGTATGATGAGTCCGACCCTGTCGCCGATTTCAAAAGTGGTGAATGCTCCCTCATCAAGTGCACGAGTGGAGGGATTGTCAGATATCACATTGCCGGTGACGGTGACGTTGAGTGAGATAATATCACCATCCGCACCGCCGGTGTCAGAGAGAAAATCGATATCTTGACACGCGCACATGGTGCACGTGAGGAAAAGAATATATGCTATAATATGCTTGTTCATTGTAAATTACTTTTAGAAAGTCATAACTGTACGTACATGACTTTTATAGAATCGAGAATATCTTGTCCAATCTTTTGAGATTTCATATCTTTTCATACTTTTGAATACGAAAACCCATGCGAGACTATCGCTATGCTGTGTTGAGCTCCAGTATTTAGCACCAAATGTATCAACATCCTCATCAGGTAGAATACCCGTTTCGCTCAGTATGAAGTCTTCACCCCCGGCCATTAATATACGTTCACGTCTTATTCCCAATTCGTTCAAATCTTCGAGTTGCTTGATTGACGGAAGATACCAGGTGCTGAAGTATTCAGGCATTTTCACTTTGTCGTTATACTCGTTGACTTTTATAAAAGCAGGATAACTACTTAAGTCAGTTCTTGACAACACATATTGAGTATTTTGATACCCATCATACAGATTGGAAGAACGAGGATATTGCCCCATCTCCGGTACTAAAGTCCTCGGACCCCATGAAATGATTTCTGGTGGAGCTGTTGCGTCGTGAAGCGCCACAGCATAGCCGCGGATAGTCTCCAGACGTCCGCCATAATTTTCGACCGAATCTCCCTGTCCCGGGCCAACCTTGAAAATGACACCTATACATTCCCATGTTTCTTTCCCGATATAGTTGCCGTCTTCATCGTATTCGTCATCATCATCATCATATCCGTAGCCATAATAACCGCTATTCGGATTGTTGCTCGAACCTTCCGAGTCCGGCTCATCTCCGCCCAACGCTAATCCGACTATATCAGGACGCCATCTGCCGTTAGAGTATAGAAAATCCCCCGGCTGTATATATTCTGCATATTCAAGGGTTACAAATTCTGTATTCATCTTGATTGTGAACACATGTTGGTTTCCAACCCTGACGCGATTGATTGAGGCGACCCCTTCTGAGACCCGAAACCCCTTGGTAAGGTTCTCTCTATTGACTGTCATGCTGATAGTGAGGGCATTGCCTTGCACTTTGTAACAACCCTCATCTTCCTTCCATTCGACATTATCGCTCATTGAGGCATTATCCCAAAAATCGTCGGGGAGCTCTTTGATAGGATTAAGGTTCAACGGTATCGCGGTTGAGCTAATTATTTCATCATCACCATCCCAGCTTGCAGTAAAGGTATCAACGACCATCTTGTCCCTGGTCAGAGTTATAGTGTAAAAATAGGTTGTGCCCGGCTGCAATTTGGCATCTGTACCTTGAGGTATGTACGAGAATGTCTTTTGATACCCACCCAAATTGAGAGAAATACGGAAGAGTTCCTTGCCGGTCATGTCAGTCGGCACAAGGAGACACTCGTGTACTATATTTGTTCTGTCTGTGATAGGAGCAATATCTCCGAAAGCACTTCCTGAGAGTTCCCCATTCTGAAATGAGACTATGGAATATCCGGAGAAGGTGACAGTTGCATTCATGAGGTCTTGGACGGTCACGCCAATCATGTCAGAGCTTCTAATCGCACACTTCACTTTGGCCATACTGTGCTTGAAAGTCAGACCGACGGTGTTTTTGTAGTTCTGATTTTCAGCAACGGCTGCCATATAGTCGATGGAAGAAAAATCCAATAGTTTCGACTGGTCGGCAATCGAAACATTTGTCTGCGGTGTGGAAGGATACCAGGCCTTGACAGTGGCGGGAGCTGTCGTCTTCCAATGTAGGATTTTGGCTGAGTTTTGAACATCAATGTTGCCATAGTTATCCAACGTGTATCGTCCTTCCTCCACATCTGAGCCTATTCTCACTGAGATTTCATCACCGTTCTTCCATCTATCGTTGCCGTTAGCACGTGTCTTCATTCCTGCGACAGACACGGTAAGGTCCAGAGGGTATTGTCCCGGCGGCAGTGGCACTCCCTGTTCGATGTCATCTATCGAGCATGAAGTGACTATGACAAAGAGCATCATCGATGCTATAGTCCGCAATGTATATCTATAGTAATTTATCATCTGTTTTATTATTGTAATTTGCACGTTTCTATCAGGAGAGTGGCAGTCGGCGATTATTCAATGAACCAGCTGTCGTTTATCATTTTTATAGTCCACGACTCAATGGTGGGTTTTGCGAAATTCAACCCCATCTTATCGATGGTAAAGTTGTAGGTATACGCGTTTCCGGACTTCCATTCCCGACCATTAAGGGATAAAGTCCCTTGTCTCGGATGGTCGGTATCATCCTTGAATGAATATGTGAACCTGATGGTTGCCTCTGAAGAATCTTCGAATATCTGTGGGAGCATTACGAGGGCATCGTTATCGGCAAACAGTTTGACTTGTTTTCCGTTTTCAACGATTTTTGGATTTGTGAATGTAATGGTCAGAGTGTCGTTTCCATCCTGTTCCGTAAATTCAATCTGTCGGTCGTCGGTCTGTGAATTATTCAGCAGCGGAGCGCACGCGACACTGATTTTAGCCCTTTTCTTCAGGCCTGAGATTTCTATTTTGGAAATCTGTATATAGTCATCCTCCTTAATTGTGTTGTCGTCAAGCTTGGGAGCGAAATTAATAATAGATAGGATGTGTTCGAATTTTAATGTTATGGGAGTGATTTTGTCTTTTTCGTTGTATAGGCGACGATGTGTCGCTGCGAGCACGTCAATGAGCTTTTTGTCCTGAGTGTCCTGCAGTTCAATGCCGGAGTATGTCGGCATTGTAAAGTAGAAGGATAGTTTCGAGTTGCTGTATATTGGAGAGCCGTCGGTTTCGAGAGCCGATGAGGGACTTATAGCAACAAAAGAATGCTCATGCTTTGGATACCAATATTGAATACCTTCATAGCACCAGATTCCGTTGCTCTTGGCAACTGAAGTTTTGTTAAAAATCACGAGAGAATTACTTGTACCTGACTGAAATTTCATATCACCGTAGACGGAAAATTCGTCGATGTCAGTAGTTACGGCGCGTGTTACGTCTTCGACGTCAAACGACATTTCGGCATCTTTGTCAGGTGTTGGCTCAAAACCGGAGTCCGAGCTGCATGAAGTGTAACACACCATAGAGCCCATAATGAGCATAATTATAAGAAGAGCATTGTATTTCATGATGTAAGTGGTTCAGTTGATAATGTATTTAACTGTCAATAAATGATTTGTGTGTTGAAAACAGGGTATGTCCTATCACTAAAATCTGACAGTTTGCAATAGTCCGTTTACAAAGATATGAATTATTTTTGAGATATTGAAATCAGGATAGCACAAAACAATTAAAAGAATGTTATAAGATGTTAATAAACAAGAGAGTCGCTCCGCGACAGAACTGTCCCGGTGTTGTCATCATGACTGTCTATATTGTCGCGGAGCGACTATATTTATATAGCCCGGCACATCGTGCCGGGTATGTGCGTCCAGGTACATTTGTCGCGGAGCGACTACATCTAATTCCTATGGTTGCGGTATACGCCCGGGTAATACCAATAATTTGTCAATTGCTGTTCAATAATTTTTTTGTTGGGGTATCAAACCATTGAAGCGGGGAGGATGTTTAATTAGTGTAAATTGAATATTTAAACTACTAAAACTTATAAAAACTTAAATACTATGGCAACAACGGCAAAAAGCATCCGCGGCACCAAGACGGAACAAAATTTAGCTAACTCATATATGGCTGAGTCTGCAGCATATACTCGTTATACATTCTATTCACAGC
>CAMWRB010000052.1 GCA_947176545.1 uncultured Porphyromonadaceae bacterium | reverse complement strand
CCCCCCCCCCCCCCCCCCCCCCCCCCCCTTTTTTTTTAATGATACGGCGACCCCCTAGATCTACACCTCTCTATTCGTCGGCAGCGTCAGTTGTGTATACGAGACAGGAACTTCACGACTCTCCCACAGCCGATGCCGACACCAACAGTGTAACACTCAAATGGGATGCAGCGGATGGTGCTTCTGACTACCTGCTCACAGTGCAGTACAAGAACATGCTCAACAAGTGGGTGACCTATGACGAATACAACAACTACTCCACTCAGGGAGCAACGACGTTCACTATCCCCAATATTAGCGACGCATACTGGGTGAATGAGTTCCAGGCATTCGTTGTCCCCTTCAAGGGCTATCCCTCAAGCGTAACCTCCAATATCATCAACTTCGTTCCCGCCAATCTCGAAAGCAAAGTTGAAGTCATCGAGGCCGACGCAGCGGGCATCTACGGACTCGACGGCCGTATCGAGGCACCGGCCGGAGCACGTGTCTTCAACCTCAGCGGTATCGAGACCGGTACCGAAAACCTCCCCGCCGGTATCTACATCGTAGTCTTCGAGGGAAAGACAGCCAAAGTCATCGTCAAGTAATCCGTATAAGTTAAAAATCAGCCATAATTGGCAACAAAAATAAAAAAAGTGCCCGAAGCAGTTGGTTAATATCAATAAACTGACTATCTTTGTGGCGCTTTTTTCTAATATATCGATATTAAAGTGGGAAAATTCACGGCATATAAAGTTGAGTTGGCCTCGCTTCCTGACGGGAAACACGAGCAAGACTTCGTCTGCGATACCGAGTTCTTCAAGAATATGGAGCATACCGGCATCCTGAAGTCCGATGTCAAAGTCCACATGGACCTCGAAAAGAAGAATGACGCCTACGACTGTACATTCCATTGCAAAGGCACGGTGACGGTGCCTTGCGACAGATGTCTCGACCCTCTCGATATAGAAGTCGACACCGACTATCATATCATCGTCAAATACGGCGAGGAATTTGATGACGAAAGCGACGACCTGCTCATAATCCCGTACAGCAACAGCAACCTCAACGTGGCGTATATGCTGTATGACACCATCCTGCTCACTATTCCGCTCAGACATGTTCATCCGCTCGGCAAGTGTAACCGCGCCATGGCAAGCGCGCTCAACAAACATCGCGCCAACATCGACGATGAAGCCGAAGATGTGCTCGAAGAGGCTGAATATGGCAACGACGACATAGAGTGACAACGGCCCCACGTCCCGACCCCGGGGACCCGAGCCGTACATTATAATCAATTCAATAAAATAACTTAAAAAAGAAAAATAAAAATGGCACATCCTAAACGCAGACAATCGCACACCAGAACAGCGAAACGTCGTACACACGACAAAGCCCTCATCCCCACACTCGCTATCTGCCCCAACTGTGGCTCTTGGCACATTTACCACACCATCTGCGGCGAATGCGGATACTATCGTGGCAAACTCGTCATCGACAAGAATATCCCCACTGTCTGATATAAATATATAAAATAACAGGTCACTTCATTTCCCGAGTATGTCTAACGCAATAATCAGCGGTATTGCCTCATATCAGCCGGACGACATCCTGGACAATCAGATGCTCTCCGAAATGGTAGACACCAACGATGAGTGGATTACCACCCGTGTCGGTGTCAAGGAGCGCCGTATACTCCGTCAGGAGGGTAAGGGCTCCGGATATATGGGACAACTTGCCGTCAAAAAACTGCTGCAAGAGACCGGGACTGACCCCCAGGACGTTGAACTGCTGATATGCGCAACGTCAAATCCGGATTACAGATTTCCGTCTACAGCAAGTGTCATCATACACGATGCCGGACTCAACAACGCATACGGATATGACATCCAGGCCGCATGTGCCGGTTTCATTGTCAGTATGCAGGCCGCCAATGCTTACATCAAAGCCGGACTATACAAGAAAATCATCGTAGTCTGCGCCGAGAAAATGTCAAGCATGACCGACTATCAGGACCGCAGTACATGCCCCCTGTTCGGTGATGCCGCCGCCGCAGTACTCGTCGAGCCCGACAACACAGAAACACTCGGAGTCATCGACGCTGAATTTCACGTAAATGGTGACGGACTCCCCAACCTCCTCATGAAGGCCGGAGGCTCCGTCAAACCGGCTACCGTCGAAACTGTCCGCGCCCGCGAACATTATATTTACCAGGAGGGTCGCGCCGTCTACAAACACGCCGTCAGCGATATGCTCTCATCATCGCTCAGCGTCATGAAACGCAACGACCTCGATGTTGAACAGATAGACTGGTTCGTACCTCATCAGGCCAACCTCCGTATTATCGAGGCCGTGGGAGACAGACTCAAAATGCCCGCTGATAAGGTACTGGTCAATATTCAGCACACCGGTAATACTTCGGCAGCTTCCATACCACTCTGTATAGACGAATTCAAGAACAAGCTCCATAAGGGTGACAAAATCCTCATGACAGCTTTCGGAGCCGGATTTACATGGGGTGCCATGTACCTCATCTGGGCCATTGACCCGAAATAAGTTTCTATAGGATACGGTTTTGACTATTTGTCATCAAGTAATTATTAATAAATGTAGTCATAAGAGCGGGTGTCGGACCAAACCGATACCCGCTCTTTATATTATTACACACCATATCAAACCCAAACCGCTTATATTCCGTTCTAATAATGTAGCTCATCGTAGGATGCAGCCATTAGCAAATATCAATCCCAAAATTGACAATTAACCGAATTTAAAATATTAAACCTATAATTATATGGAAAACGCAACAGCAAATACCAACCACCGCGCCGGCTTCGTAAACATAGTCGGCAATCCCAACGTAGGCAAATCAACACTCATGAACGACCTCGTGGGTGAACGCATATCTATCATCACCAATAAGGCGCAGACCACACGACACCGTATCATGGGTATCGTCAATCAACCCGATTACCAAATCGTATATTCCGACACCCCCGGTGTGCTCAAACCCAAATACCGCCTTCAGGAGTCGATGCTTGAATTTTCGCAAGGTGCACTCACCGACGCCGATATTCTTCTGTATGTGACCGACGTCGTGGAAGACCCGGAAAAAAATGAAGATTTCCTCAGCAAGGTAGCCAAAGAGACCATACCTGTGCTACTGGTCATCAATAAGATTGACCTCCTCAAAGGGAACGAACAGCTCGAAGAACTCGTCGAGGCATGGCGCAAGCGACTCCCGAACGCAGAAATATTCCCCACCAGCGCTACCGAAAAGTTTAATATCGACAACCTCAAGAACCGCATTGTCGAACTCCTCCCCGTTGCACCCCCATATTACGGCAAGGATGCACTGACCGACAAACCGGCAAGATTCTTCGTCACGGAAATAATCCGTGAGAAGCTCCTGCTCAACTACGATAAAGAGGTGCCTTACTCCACTGAGGTCATAGTCGAGAAATTTGACGAAAGCGACGGCGCAATCCACATCATGGCTGTCATTTACGTCGAGAGAGACTCTCAGAAAGGCATTATCATCGGCAAGGGTGGTGAGAAAATCAAGAAGGTCGGCATAGAAGCGCGCAAGGATATCGAACAGTTCTTCGGCAAAAAGGTGTTCCTCGAACTCTTTGTCAAGGTCGAAAAAGACTGGCGCAACCGTGAGAATAAACTGAAGGCATTCGGATATATATAATAAAATTATTAAAATAAAAATGAGCAGATTAGTAGCAATAGTAGGGCGGCCGAACGTGGGTAAATCCACCCTCTTCAACCGTTTGACGCAGACACGGTCGGCAATCGTCGACGACACGGCGGGCACCACCCGCGACCGGCAATATGGCAAAGTAGACTGGGACGGACAGGAGTTCTCCATCGTCGACACAGGCGGTTGGGTAGTCAATTCCGACGACATATTTGAAGAGGAAATCAACAAACAGGTGCATATAGCCATCGACGAAGCGGACGTGATACTCTTCGTTGTCGATGCCTCGGTAGGTGTCACAGACCTTGACGACAAGGTAGCGGCAATCTTGCGCCGCTCCAAGAAGCCTGTCATCCTCGTAGCCAACAAGGAGGATAAGAGTGACTCGCGGTATAATGTTCCCGAATTTTACGGCCTCGGTCTCGGTGACCCCATCGAGGTATCATCGGCCAACGGCAGCGGCACCGGCGAACTCCTCGACGAGATAGTCAAGGATATGCCCGAACCGGATATGGATGACAAACCGGAGGAGAATATAGCCAAATTCGCTATAGTCGGCAGACCAAACGCCGGAAAATCATCACTTATCAACGCATTCATCGGCGAGGAGAGACACATCGTCACCGACATAGCCGGCACGACCCGCGACTCAATCTATCACCGATACAACAAGTATGGTTTCGACTTCTATCTGGTCGATACGGCCGGAATACGCAAGAAGCAGAAGGTAAACGAGGATATCGAATATTACAGCGTCATTCGCTCTATCAGAGCTATCGAGGCCAGCGATGTCTGCATCATGATGATTGACGCCACAAGGGGCATTGAGGCCCAGGACGGCAATATCTTCAGCCTCATACAGCGCAACAAAAAGGGACTCGTGGTCTGTGTCAATAAATGGGACCTCATAGAAGACCGTTCGCTCGAAGCACAGAAACGGTACGAGCAGGCTATCCGTTCAAAGTTCGCACCGTTCACCGACTTCCCGATTATCTTCACCTCCGCGCTCACCAAACAACGTATTTTCAAAGTTCTCGAAACCGCTATACAGGTCTATGAGAACAGACGGCGCATTATACCCACCTCTCAGCTCAACACATACATGCTGGAGCAAATCGCCATCACACCCCCGCCGAGCAACAAAGGTAAATTTGTCAAAATCAAATATGTGACCATGCTTAAGGAGGCTGTCATTCCGACATTCGTTTTCTTCTGCAACCTGCCACAATGGGTCAAAGAGCCTTACCGCCGCTTCCTGGAGAACAAGATACGCGAGAAGTGGGACTTCCATGGCACTCCGATACAGATATTCATGCGCGATAAATAATCTACGCAACTCATTGGAGTCGCGGTAGATGGTATTGACGACTTACCATCTTGATATATAGCTAAGGGATGCACCATGTTACAGTGAACTATGGTGCATCCCCTTTTTATTATTTCACGGAATTACCGGTACTTTACTCGTCTATCTCAATGCCGAATATATCCTCGGCGCCCTCATCTTCGGATGCAGGCTCGAAATCATCGCTCACCTCGGTATATTCCTCATCCGTATCCGAACGTGTTGTCTCCTTGCCCGGCAGGAAGGGATTCGGACGCTCGGAGGCGCGTTTGCTCTTCTCTTCGGCCAATCTCTTCTTGATAAGTTCTGTCAGTTCCTCGGCCAACTCCGGATTGTCATCAATCACACGCTTGACCGAATCACGACCCTGACCTAACTTCGTACCGTTGTATGAGAACCATGCTCCCGACTTCTTGACAATGTTCAATGCCACCGCCATATCGATTATCTCACCCGACTTGGATATACCCTCGCCGAACATTATCTCAAACTCCGCTTTCATAAACGGGGGTGCTACCTTATTCTTGACAACCTTCACCTTTATCTGGCGACCGATTGCCTGGTCGCCATCCTTGATAAATGATGACGGACGGATGTCAAGACGCACCGATGAATAAAACTTCAAGGCATTACCACCGGTTGTAGTCTCCGGATTGCCGAACATTACACCAATCTTCTCACGTATCTGGTTGATGAAGATACAGCACGTGCGTGTACGCGAGATAGCACCTGTAAGCTTGCGCATGGCCTGGCTCATCAGGCGGGCATGCAGACCTACATTCTTATCACCCATCTCACCCTCGATTTCAGCCTTGGGAGTCAAAGCCGCTACGGAGTCTATCACCAGAACATCTATCGCGCCCGAATTAATCAGCTGCTCGGCTATATCCAATGCCTGCTCGCCATTATCGGGCTGAGATATCCAGAGACTATTGACATCAACACCCAGACGCTCGGCATAAAATCTGTCAAAAGCGTGCTCGGCATCTATGATGGCGCATATACCCCCCTGTTTCTGAGCCTCGGCTATAACGTGGATGGCAAGTGTCGTCTTACCGGACGCCTCGGGACCGAAAATCTCGGTGATACGGCCACGGGGCAGACCACCGACACCAAGGGCGTAGTCCACACCAATCGAACCCGTCGGGATGGCCTCGACATCCTGCACCTTGTCATCGCCCAGACGCATGATGGCACCCGAACCGAAATCCTTTTCCAAATGCTGAAGAGCCAGACCCAATGCCTTACGCTTCTCCTCACTATCACTTATACGGCCAACCTGCTTGACCGGAGTTTTTTTCTTTGCCATAATATATTACTCTTTTTTATATTCTTATTTCATTTTACAGGAGGGCGTGAACAGACGGCAATCAGGTCCGTTGCATACCCTCCATGCGCTTGCAAAGATACTACCTCTACAGACAAAATCCTAATTAAATGACCGAAAAATTAGCCTTTTGTATATTAAATAATATTAACAGACATACTCACACTGCAAATCTTTTGCAGTATAAAATCAGTACCTGACATATATCATATTAGATATATGCGGATTACAGCGGCCCACTCTCTAAACTGCGGGATAAGTCAATTTTTATCATAATATTACTGCAATCCGGAAGTAACTTTGCATCACTACAGATAAAATCAGATAACTAAAAAAACATTCAACAACTATGATTGACTTCAACTCGATTGCCGGAACCATTATCAGCGTAATCACCGGAGGAGGCTGCGGATGGATGTTGCGCAGCGCACGACGCAAGGCCAATGCAGAGGCTGATGCCGCACAATTTGACACACTCAGACTCGCCATGGAACAAATCAAGGACCTGCAACAAGAGATGGCCGACAAAACAGAAAAAATCAGACAGCTCAACGAGACTATCCTGCTCAATAACGACCGCTGTCATAAGCTCGAAATGCAACTCCTCACCACCCGCTGTGACCACACGTCATGCATCAACCGCCGTCCGCCCCTACCCTGGCTAACTACCGGCAGCTCATCCGATACCTCCGAAAACTCCCATAACTCCAATAACTCCCATAACACCGATACCCCCCAATGAGAACCATCAACAAAATAATAATCCACTGCTCGGCAGGCAATCAAAAGAACACTGCCAAAGACATAATAGCCTATCACCTTATGCCCAAAGTCCTCGGCGGAAGAGGATGGAAAGCACCCGGCTACCACTACATCATCGAAGCTGACGGACAGACACTCCGGACATGGCCCGAAGAGAGTATCTCCAACGGATGCAAAGGACAAAACGCCCACGCCATCAATGTCTGCTATATCGGTGGAGTGGATACCACCAAACCGGGATACCCACCCGTCGATAACAGAACACCGGCACAAAAGGCAGCTCTAATCAAATTGCTTAAAACCCTCCGGCTCAAATACCCCAAAGCCCGGATATACGGTCACAGGGACTTCGCCGCCAAAGCATGTCCCTCATTCGATGCGACCAAGGAATACGCCGACCTGTAAGAGCAGACCGTTATGCTACTCAAGCAACACCCGAGTAATCCCCCTCCGCGCAATACCCCGTCAGCGTAATACCTCGTTAGCGTAATACCCCTCCGCCCAATACCCCCACGCCCAATATTTTTATTAAAAAACATTAAAAAACTTGCAGACCACAAAAATATTACTTACCTTTGCACTCACCAACGGGATATATTCCGTTACTAAGAATAATAAGACATCAGGAGGGGTGGGTGAGTGGCTGAAACCACCAGTTTGCTAAACTGACGTAGGAGCAATCCT
>CAMWRB010000051.1 GCA_947176545.1 uncultured Porphyromonadaceae bacterium | reverse complement strand
ATGATAAGATTATTTCATTTTTTTTATTGGAATATTTTTATTTAATTTGCAGTTGCAGACCGATGCGCAGAGGTCCGGTCATGGGCTTTGCGGGCGGGTCTGTAAGGATGTGTCAAGGCGCATTCCGGAAATATGAATTAGCGTTATCAGACGCTCCTTCTTGACGTTTCGAAATCTGGAAAATTTCAATCTCAGTCAGGAATGAGACAACGGTGACGCCTTATGTGGATATGTATAAACGTCAGATAATACCGCTGTGTGAACAGTATATTATCCGACCGTATCATATCATGCGTGAGGCCTCTGCGTTGTCCGTTCTACTGAGATGGGCATTCCAGAGCCTCGAAACGTGAGAACGGACATCAGATACGGCTCTCGCGCTTTTTTTGTACTTACTCTTTTAATTTCTTATCTGAGAGCCATAGGAACAATAAATCTTATGGAAGTGAACCACAAACTGACCATCGACATCTTCGGAACCGATAAGTATGATACCGACGCGGTTCCTAAACTGATGATTAAGAAACTTCGGTGTAACCCCAATTTCAAGAATGTCAGCTCAATGACTGACAACCGGTTCTTAATCGGCACTATCAACAACAAAAAGATAGCTGTCATCTGCGGAAAAGAAGTCAGCTATGACACCTTCACCGATTGGGTGAATAAAGCGGATATTGAAGAAGAGTGCTTGATGATTTTTGCCAACACACCGCAACATGGGAAAAGATATGACTTTCTTAAAGATTTTGTTCATTACAGAGGATACTACTTTGTGGAAACATCCCCGATGTTTATGAAAATTGAAACGGGTTTTCCAGTCAATCCACCTTTTCAGGATTTTCTTATAGAACAATATGCCGAAATGCTTCTAAAACTCATCTGAACTATGAAACAGAGTAGATTAAAGACCCTATTTCTTGCTCTCCTGGCAGTCCTTACCATCCGGACTGCCTCCGCCCTGGAAGTAGAAATAAATAGTGTAAAGTACGAGCTGAATGAAGAAAATAAAACAGCCGTATTAACGGATGGTAAAAATGCATGGGATTCTTCAGGTTATTTAAGTATACCATCATCAATAAAATATGAAAATACAGAGTATATTGTAACTTCCATAGGAGATTTCGCGTTCGACTACGATATAGTTGATTCAAGTTTGGTGTCTGTAAATATTCCTAATTCAGTGACCACAATAGGACGATATGCTTTCCGTGGTTGTAATAACCTGAAATCGATATCAATTGGTAATTCGGTGACTACAATTGGAAGGAATGCTTTTTCTTGGTGTAATAGCTTGACTTCTGTTATAATACCGGATTCAGTCACCGATATAGGAGAAGATGCTTTTATGGGATGTCATAACTTGACTTCTGTTTCAATCCCTGAATCAATTACTAAAATCAGTGATGGTACTTTCAGTTTTTGTGAAAGCTTGATTTCTATTACCATCCCGGACTCTGTAACTGAAATCGGATGGTATGCTTTCCATGGTTGTACCGGTCTTACATCTATATCAATCCCTGAATCAGTAACTGCAATACGTTCTGGTACTTTCTACGAATGTACCGGCCTGACATCTGTTACCATCCCGGATTCCGTAACCGAAATTGGAGAGAAGGCTTTCTTTGGATGTACCAGCCTGCAATCTATCACAATTCCCAATTCAGTCACTACAATCGGAGAGAGCGCTTTCTATAGCTGTAGCGGTCTAACATCTTTAACAATTCCTGACTCAGTTACTGAAATTCCGGGAGGATTTGATGGCGTTTTCGAGCGGTGTACCGGTCTGACTTCTGTTAAAATCCCCAATTCAGTCACAACAATTGGTGAGCGGGCTTTCTACTATTGTACCGGTCTTACTTCGGTTACAATCCCTGAATCAGTTACCGAAATCGGAGAGTGGGCTTTCGTAGGTACAAACCTTCAAACATTATATTTTAATGCTGAGAATTGTACACATTTATCAAGTAATTCCTTTTCCAATATAGAGGAACTTTACCTTGGAGAGAGAGTCGCTTATATTCCTGATTTTAAAAAATACAATTTTGAGAGGTTATACTTTAATATAGAGAATTATGTAAATAATGAAAGCAAAGGATTGACTGTTCCGGATACTTTAAAAGAAGTATATTTTGGAGAATCAGTGCAATCTGTTCCTGATTATATATTCAGTAAAAATACCGGCCTTACTTCGGTTACTATAGGTGATTCAGTCACTACAATAGGAGAGAGGGCATTCTATGGTTGTACCGGCATTACTTCGGTCACTATAGGTGATTCAGTCACTACAATCGGAGAGTTTGCATTCTACGATTGTACCGGTATCACTTCCGTTACCATAGGTGATTCAGTCACTACAATCGGAGGGTGTGCATTCAGTGGTTGTACCGGTATCACTTCCGTTACCATAGGTGATTCAGTCACTACAATCGGATGGTGTGCATTCAGTGGTTGTACCGGCCTTACTTCTATTAATATTCCTGATTCAGTAACTGAAATCGGAGGTGGAGCTTTCAGTGGTTGTACCGGCCTATCTTCGGTCAATATTCCTGATTCAGTCACCAAAATCTATTGGGAAGTTTTCAGTGGTTGTACCGGTCTTACTTCTGTTACTATTCCTGATTCAGTAACTGAAATCGGAGGTGAAGCTTTCAGTGATTGTACCAACCTTACTTCGGTCACTATTCCTGATTCAGTAACTGAAATCAGATGGTATGCTTTCAATGGTTGTGCCGGCCTTACATCTATAAAAATTCCAATTTCTGTCACCTTTATAGGTGAGGAGGCTTTCACAGGTACAAATATTGAAACATTATATTTTGATGCCGAAAATTGTGAAGATTGCGGAAGATATACTGGTTCAGGAAACACTGATTGGGGTTATGCTTTTCCGTCTACGTTGAAAGAAATATATATAGGTGAGGGAGTAAAGTCAATTCCCAAAAAAGCTTTCCAAAATTGTACAGATTTGGAAAAGTTATATTTTAATGCTGAGAACTGCCTGACTGCGGGTGAAGGTTACGATGACTGTTCTTTTCCCACTACCCTAACAGATATAGTCTGGGGAAAGAATGTGACATCTATACCATCCTATTGTTTCTCAGGTTGCAGCAATCTTACATCAATCACAATTCCTGACAAGGTAACTTCTATCGGTAAAAATGCCTTTAGCGGTTGCAGCGGACTCCAGATGGTAAACATATCGTCAATCGGGAACTGGATTAATATATCTTTCGGTAATAGCTCTGCCAATCCTACATATTACGCGAAGAAACTGCTTGTGAACGGAGAGTCCATACGAAAGCTGACTATACCCGAGGGCACCAAAAAACTCAATTCCTATGCGTTCTATAATTGCGAACCACTGCTGACAGTAACATTCCCCGAAAGTATAGAAGTTTTGGAGGATTATGTATTTTATGGTTGTTCGGGTCTGCAGCGCGCTATTTTCCCCGATACGTACACATACCTTGGATTGAAATATACGAGCGACTACGCTAAAATTGATTACGACAACAAGTGCAAGATATATATCGGTTCAGAGGAATATGACCCGGAGATAATCACATGGCCGGAATCGCTCACGGTTGTTCCTGCTTATGCCTTTTATGAAAATAATGTGATTAGGAAGATTAATCTGCCGGAGACGGTGACAGAGATAGGAGAATATGCATTTTATGAATGCCGTAATCTGACAGATATAATTATTCCGGGTAATGTTAGGGAGATAAAGAAAAGTACATTCGAAGAATGCCGCAGTCTGACTTCAGTCACAATATCCGGTCCGTTAGTGGCTATCGGAGAGTATGCATTCGAGGAGTGTACCAATCTGACATCCATCAACATTCCCTACTCAGTCACTTCCATAGGAGCTTATGCCTTTTATGCGTGCAGAAAACTGACTTCACTCGATATGGAAAATCCGAACTGCTGGAGTCAGATAGATTTTTATGATGAAATGTCCAATCCTGTCACCTATACAAGGAAGTTTACGGTAAACGGTTCGGATGTTCGCCATCTTGATTTGGATATACCGGGCAGGTCTGTATCTGACTACGCGTTTTATAATGCCCGTAACCTTAATACGGTACGGATAAAGGGTGAGGGTGTCGGTGAGGATGCGTTCGAAAAATGTAGCGCACTCATAGATTTGTGTCTCGATGTCAAATCGCTCGGTTCTTACGCCTTTGAAGATTGCACGGCGATAAAGACTATCTATTGCATGACTCCGGAACCGCCGGAGGCACCCGATAATGCGTTTGGCAATTATACCGACGTAACGCTCTATGTACCTCGTGGCAGCGTGTCAAAATATGAGAATGCCGAGACATGCTGGTGGCGTTTCCTTGATATAATTGAGACCGATTTTGCCGGTATAGATTCCATTTTCAGAGCCGATTATATTTCTTCCGGAGAAATTTCCGGTATCGACGGAGTTGATGACTCTTATACGGCGACAGACTATACCGGTAGGATAGAGGTATTCAACACCAACGGACTGAAGGTTGCAGACTCCCTTGAGAATCTCGTTCCGGGTCTGTACATAGTCCGTCAGGGCAATAATGTACACAAGGTTATGGTGAAATAATCAGCTCCGGAAGAATTATTGTATTTAGTGAAATAAGATGTATAAGTTTTATAAGATTTATACATCTTATTTATTTATATTGTCCGGTGTCAGTATTCGTGTGACTATGTTGTCAGGGGAGGCGCGTCTTTTTGCCGTCGATGATGTAGATGCCGGGGGTTGGACGGGGGTTGGTAATACGGTTTCCGTTGAGGTCATAGACGGAATGCTCTTTATTTTCCTCCGGGACGACTGTCTCAACAGCTGTTGTCGGGTCCAATGAGAGAGTCAGGGTTATATCTCCGTTGCCTAAAAACTTTCTGATGGTTTCCGCCGTGGCTCCGTCAATCTTGCCGAGAGGGGTATAGCTCCATGTGTTCGACCCATAGAATATTACCATCTGATTGCCCATATAGAGCATTATATCACCCGGTACAGTCGTAATCCGCGTGTCTGCAGCGGAGAATGATTGTGGCAGGGCTCCAACTTTCTCAAATCCGCCGTAGTCGCTCATGCGGATAGTGATGTCTCCTTTTTCGAGCAATGCCGCTAATTCACGTGTCGCTTCGTTGTCCGCCAATGTTGCGTTCATACTGTTTCCGCCAACGGCCAGGCGGACGAATGTCTGTGAAGATGCCATAAATGTGACTGTTGCCATTAATGCAATCAAGATTGTTTTTCTCATAGATTCAGATAGTTTTGATGACTTTGGCGGGTATACCTCCGACGACAGTGCGTGGCGGAACATCCCTGTTCACCACCGCTCCGGCGGCGATGACTGCCCCCTCACCTATGGTGACACCCTGCAGGATGGTTACGTTCGCTCCAATCCATACCTTGTCGCATATTTTCACCGGAGCTGGAATCATATCGGCACGCCGGTCAGGATTCATCGCATGATTGAGGGTAGCTATCACACAGTTGTGGCCTACAAGCACATCATCTCCGATAGTGATGCCTCCCTGGTCCTGAAATTTACAACCCGAATTGATAAATACCCGTTTGCCGATACGGAGATTTTTACCGCAGTCGGTGTAGAATGGTGGAAACAGACCTAAACTTTCGTGAACCTCTGTACCGGTCAGTTCCGACATCAGCGCTACAATTTCCGCCCCGTTATGGTAGGCATTGTTGATTTCCATCGTGATGCGGATGGCCTCCTGACTCAGTTCGTGCATTTTGGCATGCACGGGGCTACCTCCGGGAATGAGGTTCCCGGAGTCCATTATCTCTATGAATTCTTTTGTCGTCATTTCAGGTATTCCTTGTAGAATGCGGCGATTTCATCGAAGGGTATGATGTCGATTTGGTCGTACAGGTCACAGTGGGAGGCACCTTTCACGGTAAGCATTTGCTTGTTCGCTCCCTTGAGCTTCGCGAATGTGTCCTTGCCGAAATAGTAGGAATGAGCCATGTCACCGTGGACTATCAGCACCGCGTTTTCAAGTTCGTCGGCATATTCAAAGAACTTGAAGTTGATAAACGGCAGCACCGATGTGACATTCCAGCCATCGGTAGAGTTGCCCGAACGGGGATGAAAACCGCGGGGTGTCTTATAGTAGGCGTGATAATCCTTGACAAACTGCGGGGCATCCGCGGGCAGCGGGTCCACGACACCGCCGGCGCGCGTATACTCGCCGCTGCGATAGTCCTCGGTGCGCTGCTGCGCCATGGCCGCACGGCCGGCATTGCGCTTCTCCTTCGAGTCGTCGGCATCAAAATATCCGTTGGCGCTTACGCGGGTCATGTCATACATTGTCGAGGCAACAGTCGCCTTGATACGCGGGTCGTTGATGGCCGACTGTATGGCTATACCTCCCCATCCGCATACTCCGAGGATACCTATGCGGTTCGGGTCCACTTCAGGCTGAACAGAGAGGAAATCGACCGCAGCCGAGAAGTCTTCGGCATTTATATCGGGTGATGCCACACGGCGTGGCTCTCCTCCGCTCTCGCCGGTAAATGACGGGTCGAAGGCTATGGTAAGATAACCGCGTTCGGCAAGTTGCTGTGCATACAGTCCGCTGGATTGTTCCTTGACGGCACCGAACGGTCCGCTGACGACAATAGCCGGGAGTTTTCCCTCTGCACCTTTGGGGATATACATATCGGCTGCAAGTGTGATACCGTAACGGTTCACGAACGTCACTTTCTTATGATTGACTTTATCACTTTTCGGGAATACCTTATCCCACTGCTGAGTCAGCTTCAGTTCCTCGGCCGGAGCGACCGACAGATTTAAATTAGGGTTATAGCTGTTCATATCTTGAGATTTTAATGTGAACGGTGCTGCAAGCATTATCACCGCGCTAAAAAGGAATTTTTTCATCTTGTTAACTTTATGTACCTTGAAAGAAGTTTACGATGACAAATATAACAAGTAATTTCCGTAAATTCTAACCTATATTTCGGTAATGTGTACCTCAATCGCAGATGATGGAAAGATAAGTTTTATAATCTGTATAAGATAGATGAGATGAATGAGATGAATGAGATGAATGAGTTGAATGAGATGAATGAGTTGAATGAGATGAATGAGTTTTATAAGATTTATAAATCTTATAAATCTTATATATCTTATATATCTTATATATCTGATATATCTGATATATCTTATATATCTTATATATCTTATATATCTGATACTGTCAGGGGTATCAATAACCGCGTCTGCTGCGGCGTACTGCCGACATATTCTCTTTTATGCCTCCCTCTTCGATAAAAGAGTGTTCTATCCTTTGCAATAGTTTGGCCAGCATGGCATCCATCTGTCGTATCTGGGTTATCATGATATTGGCCACGGTTTCATTTGAGCGTTCACGGCACTTTTCTGTAAATTCTTTCGTATCATCATGGCGCATACAGTATTGTCGGGTCAAGACAACACGCTTATCGTTTCCTCTCCAGATTTCATAATCATTTTGCCGCAGGTAGTCTTCATAATCCTCCATCAACTCTCTGACAGACCCTCTGGCTATCCCTATGAGCTTGATACATACTTCTGCCGAAACCGTAGCATCACTCACACCCTCAACAATATTCTGTTTACACGAGCGGGCGGCCGGACGCATCTGGTCAATAGTTCGGTTCTTCTCAGTGAAAGCACGACGGATAAACATCTCGGTCACATCCGAGATAATGACGGCCTTACGATAGACATTCCAGTTTTTGTAATCGCTTGCAATCTTGAGAAACCCGCTCATAGGCTTATATGTTGGTATCGGATGGCTAATTTAGGGCTTAATTCGGAGACTTACAACTTTAATTT
>CAMWRB010000050.1 GCA_947176545.1 uncultured Porphyromonadaceae bacterium | reverse complement strand
TCCATGATACGTCCGGTCTGCTCGTCAACGATCTTAATCTTGTTATCGTCGATGACATATTCGACATCCTCGTCGAAGAGAGTGTATGCCTTCAGGAGCTGATTGACGGTGTGGACTCGTTCCGACTTGATGGCATAATCCTGGAGGAGTGCATCCTTCTTCTCGCGCTTCTCCTCCTCGGGAATATCCTCGCCCTCGACCATGCTGAGTTGTGAAGCGATGTCGGGGAGTACAAAGAAGTCGGCATCCTTGGTAGAGTCGGTCAGCACGGCGATACCCTTGTCGGTCAGCTCGATACTATGATTTTTCTCGTCGATAACGAAGTACAGAGGCTCGACGGCAACTGGCATTTCGCGGTTGTTGTCCTGCATATATTTAGCCTCGGTCTTGAGCATCAGCTGCTTGATGCCGTCTTCGGAAAGGTATCTGATGAGCTGGTTATGTTTTGGGAGACCCTTGTATGCTCTGAAGAGAGCGAGACCACCCTCCTCGAGAAGTTTCTCAGCAGTAAGAGGTTTGGCGTTGGGGTCCTTCTGACGTGCTTTGTCAAACTTTGCTATTTTCTCCGGGTCTCCGCTCATTGCTGCCGAAATCATATCCTTGGCTTCGAGCAGATATGACTGGGCAAGCTTACGCTGTGCATTGACAACCTTCTCGACGTTCGGCTTGAAATCATTGAACATCTGGTCATCACCTTTGGGAATCGGGCCGGATATGATAAGGGGAGTTCTGGCATCGTCAATAAGCACGGAGTCGACCTCATCGACAATGGCGTAATAATGCTCGTCGCGTTGTACGAGGTCCTGTTCGAGCGTGGCCATATTGTCACGCAGATAGTCGAAGCCGAACTCGTTGTTAGTACCGAATGTGATGTCGCAACGGTATGCCCGGCGGCGCTCCTCGCTGTTGGGCTCTGTCTTGTCGATACAATCGACGGTGAGACCGTGGAACTGGTACAGAGGTCCCATCCACTCCGAGTCACGCTTGGCGAGATAATCATTGACGGTCACCACATGGACACCCTCGCCGGTAAGAGCGTTGAGGAATACGGGGAGTGTAGCGACCAGTGTCTTACCCTCACCTGTGGCCATCTCGGCGATGTTGTTGGAGGGTTTGTCACCGTTCATGATGCCGTGAAGCACCTGTCCGCCTATGAGCTGGACATCGTAGTGGACCATATCCCATGTCATAAGGTTGCCGCCGGCAACCCATGAATTTTTCCATATAGCTTTGTCGCCGTCGATGGTGACAAAGTCCTTGCCGGCGCCGGCAAGCTCGCGGTCGGCGTCGGTCGCAGTCACCTCGATAGTCTCGTTTTCCTTAAATCGGCGTGCGGTCTCCTTGACAACAGCGAACACCTCGGGGAGTGCGGCGTCGAGTTTCTGTGCGTACATCTTGAAGCACTCTTCGCGCAGGTCGTCAATCTTTTTCCATAGCGGTTCGCGCTTGTCGTAGTCGAGAGTCTCGATTTCCTCTCTGATTTGAGCCATCTGCTCCTTGTACTGTGCGGCTGTACCGCGGATGTCATCGCGGATGACGTCTATGCGATGGCGGAGCTCATCGTTTGATTCGGATGTCAGCTGAGCGGAGATAGGATTGATTTCCTTCTCCAGGCGCTGCCAGAGCGGACGGACAGCACGTTCGGACTGGTCGCCGAATATTTTCTTTAAGAAATTGTTAAGTCCCATTTATATAGTGTGTTTTTTATTTCCGACAACAAAAGTAATACTACGGTTCAGAGTTATGCTCGTTTGCCGGCAATTGACTGTGTGACAGTACGAATTGTCTGCGATACCGGCATAGACAGCGATAATGACCCGCTATGGGAGTCATGTGCGGCAGTCACCGATGGTATTCAAATTGCAAATATAGTGATAATTTCCGAAAAATCAGTATTTCAAAGGCTTCTCTTGTGCGCCGTTGGGACTTCTGATGCGCAGTATGGATGTGACTGTGGGGGCTATGGTTGTGGCATCCACTTCCTCCGAGACGGTCTGCGGTGTCACCGAGGGGGAGAGAATGACCGCCGGAGTCAGTACGGCAGCTGCGCGCACGGGTGTGACGGTTTGCGGATATGTCCGGTCGTCGACCACTTTCCATCCGGGTGTGAATGTGAGCAGTATGTCGCCGGATGTCTTGGGGTCGATAGTGAGTCTTAGACTTTCGGCCTGCGGGGATGTGTCGGAGAGGATTTCCTGAACGGTCCGTGCCGAGGCCACTCCGCTCATACGGATGACAAACTCGCGTGCATCCTGAGTGACGGCCTGTCGGTCAATGTTACGTTTGTCAATCAGGTCGTTGTTGAGAAATATCTGATTGAAGTAGATGCCACCGACATAGTCGGCATTTCCATACTTGGCCGATAAGAATGAGTTGAGCAACGACTCGATACGTTTGAGCGAAATTTCGCCGGTCGGTATGCGATATTTCGGGTCATCGACAGTCGGCTCGTGATAATATCCTGTAGAAGTCAGGAGAACGAGTGTATTGCGAAGTCCTGTCTTCCTGTCGATAGCTTCGAGCAGCCTTGAGATTTGTTGGTCAAGGCGGATGTATGCGTCCTGAAGTTCCAGGCGGTAGTCTCCGTCGGTAACCTCAGTGTATGGAGCGAGAGAATATGCGACATTGAGCATATCGATAGCCTCACTGCGGTTGCCGAGCTGCAGGGCGTCGATACAGCTGATAGCCACGTCGGTCACCTCATCATTTCCCGGGGGTGAGACGGCAAAACGGGTATAAACGTTGCGGTCAGAGGTGGGATATGTATAGGTGAAAGGATAGTCTCTCTTCTGAGCCGGTATTGCCGGATATTTGTCGAGTGACATCACGGGCTTCCAGCTCATTGAGTCGAGACGTTTGGAGAGCGGTGTCCGGTGGTTGCGCAGAGATATATGTTGCGGGAAATCCCGGTAATATGTAGTGGAACACCAGTTGCCTGTGTTTTGGTCGAGCCAGAGAGCTGCGTTGCCGGCGTGTCCGGCCATGATAATGGCCTGCTGAGGGTCGGCCGATACTGCATAAACGAGACCGAGTCCTATTCCGTCGATTGCTATCTCATCGGAGATGGTGGAAAGACGCAGTTGAGCCGGCGAAAGTGTGGCATTGGTGAAATTACCTATTGTGGAGGCATCATTGAGAGCCGGAGCAAGCCGTCTGCTCTGATGGTCGTAGACTTCTGCGCCGGCGATGCCGTTGAGCGCAGGATTAGCACCGGTATAGATGACCGCTGTCCCTGTGGGGGCATCTCCTATCAGAGCCTTGAAGTCGACATCACGCAAATACAGTCCCTCGCGTACCATTCGGTTGAAACCGGTATCTCCGAAGTATTCGCGGAGGTATTCAAGGTAATCGGTGCGCAACTGGTCAATGACGATACTGACCACCAGGCGTGGACGCGAGGCGTCGGTATGCGCAACGGCGTTTATGGTCATGAGTCCCATGACCATAGAGGATATGAAGCGGCCTATCATGCCGTTATGCCGGTTGCGTTCGTAATACATTTCAGTACCTGTGATTACCGCAGGATAAATTTGCGTTGATTATTAACGTTGTTACGTCTGTTTTTATTGTTGGACTTTGAGCGACGGTTGTCTGACCCTTTATGCCGGTTGCCGTTCTTGTCACGGGCGGGTGTGAACTGAGCGCCTGATGCTATATAGCCCAGGCAGAGCACGATGTCGGACGTCATGAGCGGGAAGAAAGCCGGGTTGGCGGATTGCGGCTGGAAAGGCCAAACTATCAGTAGAAGCACCGCCAGCAGTATATTGATGTAAATCATAGCCGTGACGGCGGGGCGTGCCTTACGCCACCAGATGCACACCGGTATTATCAGCTGCAACGGGTTGAGCCAGATTGCCAATATATTGGGAGAGGTGGCGTAATGTGACGATATGAATACGAGAAACCATATCACACATCCGCTGAGGCCGAGGAGCAGGAAGTAGAGAGCAAACCACCATCTTGACAAAGTGTGCGTCCTCCAGTTGAAGATGGAGACTGCAATACAAATCACAAGCAGATATATGGAGGCGGCAAGTGGAGTGAGCCACGGTGAGGTGGCGGGCATTCGAGCGTCACCGACTCCCTGATTCAGTATCCGTGTCTCCCTGATGAGTTGAGTGTCGGAATCTTCGAAATGTGCGTCTGATGCTTTTGACTCCAAAATGACCGGTACAAACGTCTCCTCACGTGATGTGACAGGGAGGTCAATGAGCGAGCCGAGAGCGAGGTCGATGCCGAACTGATACCAGGGATAACCTTCGTGATAGTGTCTCATCACATCGCGAAATGACTTGTATCCGGCGTTTTTAGGGTATATAATAGGGCGTGTGGAGGCTGAGTCAACCATATCGACAATACGTGTGGAGCAGTTGTCCTTGACGTAATTGTATCTATAGACTCTGTTGGCGGGGAGTGAGTTGGTCTGCAGGAGCGCGCGAAGGTGTTCGACTTCCTCCGGGGTGAGGTTAAGGTCTTGTTCCACAACCTTGGAGCCTCGGTTACGGTATTCGGGGAGAAACCGGTCGAAGGGGTATCCGAGCACCATATAGTCGGTCTCACCCTTGACGAAACGGTATATGAAATTTGGAGAGTTGAAGTCGAAGACTCCATAATTCCAGACACTGTCTACCGGGAGTCCGTTGCTGTATATGCCTCTGATGCGCAACGCTTCGTGGCCGCAAAGCTCATACACTTCCGGCCCCGGATAACATGTGACGAGGCTCGCCGTGAGCGTGTTCCCGGTATAAATAGTGTCGGTTTTGGCCTGAGCCCATCCTGACAGTGTGACAGTCAGGATGGTCAGACAGGTCAATACCGAAGAACCCATTCTGCACAGGATGTCCGTAAACGGGTTTCCGGATATAGATTTCATTAATATTCGCAGTTTTTCGGATATCTTGGGAAGGGGATGACGTCGCGGATATTCTGCATACCGGTCACGAAGAGAACGAGTCGTTCAAATCCGAGTCCGAAGCCGGAATGAGGAACGGTTCCGAAGCGGCGTGTATCGAGATACCAATCCATTCCCTCGAGACCGAGTTCGTTGATACGGGCCAGGAGCTTGTCATAATTCTCCTCACGTTGTGAGCCTCCGATGATTTCGCCGATTTTGGGGAAGAGCACATCCATTGCGCGAACAGTCTTGCCGTCATCATTGAGCTTCATATAGAAAGCCTTAATCTCCTTGGGATAGTCGGTGAGGATGACCGGCTTCTTGAAGTGTTCCTCCACAAGGTAACGTTCGTGTTCGGAGGCAAGGTCCACACCCCAATATACCGGGAATTCAAATTTCTTGCCGCTCTGTTCCAGAATTTTGATACCCTCGGTGTAGGGAAGACGAACGAAATCGTTGTCTATTACAAACCGCAGACGTTCGGGGAGTTCCTTATCGAAGTGTTCGGCAAGGAATTCAATGTCATCCTTGCAGTGTTCGAGCGCATACTTGATGCAATACTTGATAAATTCCTCCGCAAGGTCCATATTGTCGGCAATTTCGTAGAATGCCATCTCGGGTTCAATCATCCAGAACTCGGAGAGGTGACGCGGAGTGTTGGAGTTCTCGGCGCGGAAAGTCGGTCCGAATGTATAGATACATCCTAAAGCGGTGGCACCCAACTCACCCTCGAGCTGACCGGAGACTGTCAGGGATGCCATCTTGCCGAAGAAGTCCTGTGAATAGTCTACTTTGCCCTCCTCATCACGCGGGGGCTCATTGACGTCAAGACAGGTCACCTGAAATTGTGCTCCGGCACCCTCGCAGTCTGAGGCTGTGATAAGGGGTGTGTGGAAATAATAGAATCCCTTGTCGTTGAAGAATTTATGTATGGCGTAAGCCAATGCGTGGCGAATACGCAGGACACTTGCGAAAGTGTTGGTACGCGGACGGAGGTGTGCTATCTCACGGAGGAACTCGAGAGAGTGCCCCTTCTTCTGCAACGGATAGTCCTCACCGCTGGCAGTTCCGTATACTTCCAGTGAATCAGCTTGTATTTCAACATTCTGTCCTTTGCCGGCAGATTCAACAAGCAGCCCCTGCACATGTATTGAAGAGCCTGTGGTGACAGCCTTGAGTTCCTCGTCCGAGAATTTGGTCAAATCGAAGACTATCTGCAGTGACTTGACAGTAGAGCCATCGTTGAGAGCCACAAACTGCACATACTTGTTGCCACGGCGTGAGCGAACCCACCCTTTGACATCGACTTCGCGGCCGATGTATTCATCGGCATTGTTGAGTAGTCGTGATACGAGCGTACGTCTGATATCTTTCATTATATATATGGTGTAATATCTGCTAACTTTTATATGATTATTCAAATGAGCCCATTCTCAAGAAATTGACTTCCTCCTGAGTGAGATAGCGCCAGCGACCTCTGGGGAGATTCTTCTTGGTGAGACCTGCGAAATAAACTCGGTCGAGCTTGGTGACGCGATAGCCGAGATGTTCGAATATGCGACGAACGATACGGTTGCGGCCACTGTGGATTTCGATGCCGGCCTGGTCACGGTCTGTGTCTGTGACGTATGATATGGCGTCGGCATGGATTTCGCCATCCTCAAGCTCTATGCCGTCGGCAATGCGCTGCATATCCTCTTCGGTGATATCTTTGTCTGTCCACACATGGTAAATTTTCTTCTTGACAAATTTGGGATGTGTGAGCTTGCTTGCCAGGTCACCGTCGTTGGTGAGCAGCAGCACACCGGTGGTGTTTCTGTCGAGACGACCTACGGGATAGATGCGTTCCTGACAGGCATTCTTGACGAGGTCCAGGACGGTAGTGCGGCCATTGGGGTCATCGGAAGTAGTGACGCAATCCTTGGGCTTGTTGAGCAGTATGTAGCATTTGCGCTCGGGTGTCACTACCTTGTCATTATATTCGACAACGTCGGTTGACTTGATTTTTACTCCCAATTCGGTGACAACCTCACCATTGATTTTCACTAATCCGTTTGTGATATATTCATCAGCCTCGCGACGTGAGCAGACACCGGCATTGGCCATGAATTTATTCAGGCGAATCTCTGCATTCGGGTCTACATCCTCGATGACGTAATCTATCTGTTTGGGACGGGGTGTAAACATCTTCTGTCCCGGGCGGTTGTTGTAACCGTTCTGGTTGCGGTTATTGCGATAACCGTTCTGCTGACGCGGCTGATATCCACCCTGCTGTCGAGGTTGATAACCGCCCTGCTGACGCGGCTGGTAGCCTCCTTGCTGACGGGGTTGGTAACCGTTCTGCTGACGGGGTTGATATCCGTTCTGCTGACGGGGCTGGTATCCGTTCTGCTGACGGGGTTGGTAACCGTTTTCGTCAGTGCGGGTGTATGAGGTACGGGGTTGATAATTACCCTCCCGGCGCTGATACGGCTGGTAGGCCGGACGGCGGAAGGTGGGGGTATTATCGCTGTCCTGTTCTGTTACTGTAGAGTTCTCAGGAGTTGTGTTTGGTCTCTGGTAACGAAATTCTTGGTCATTAGAATCTAAAGATGATGTGCTGATAGCTCCGATTCTCGGACGCTTTGGCTTCTTTTCGGGTTCCATGTTGATTTTTAAATTTTTTAGTTTTAATTACAACTCTCTATCTCAGAGATATGAATGATTAAAAATGATTATATTGAAATTACGGGACAAAAATAGCAAAAAAAATTGAATTGTAGCTATTTTCTCAATTTTTTCTTTTTAAAATTATCACGGTTTGAATATTAATGAGATAGGACAAATGATGATATGAGATATAATGTTAATATAGCCCGCGCGACGCGGGGCGATATCGAATGCCGATATATCATACCCGCCGTACCCGCCCCGGTTTTCGCGAGGCGAAAACCGATACGGGC
>CAMWRB010000049.1 GCA_947176545.1 uncultured Porphyromonadaceae bacterium | reverse complement strand
TTCATAATCAGCAGAAACAATAAGTTTATTGCCAATTACTCCCGCAGCTGAGGCAATCAGGCGCCAGGGACTGTAAAAATTCATTGAATTTTCAGCCGGGTAACCGTCATTGGTATACTCCGAACTATAATTGGGTTCATTGTTATATCTGAAATTCGTCTTGGCCAGGAAGTTTTCGTTGAACGAATAATAAGTCGGTGTATGAAACGCAAAACCAAGTCTCAACTCCTGAATAGGCTTAACTATGAAACCTAATTTATAATTAAATCCGGTACCCGATACTGAATAGTAATTGTTAAGGTTCCAATCGGAAGTTGTCGGTTCAGGCCGGCCGTTCAGATTGACCATAGCATTTTGCAGATTTTCACCCCAATATGTATTGGTAGTATAATTGAGAACGGTTATATCAAAATCCATACCCCAGAATACGATATTGGATATATTGCCGCCGAAAGCTATATTATAGCTGTCTACGCAACCGCGCTCCTCAATCTCGTATGCTCCTGTTCCGGTTGTACTGTTACCCCATTGTCCTGTCCATGTTGGATTTTCAGCCGGTCCATTGGGATAAATGAGGTAAGAATAATATCCGAGAGTTGTAAGCCACGGGGCTGCCGGATAGCCGTCATTGGGATTATACGGGTCAAAATAATCGGTATATGTGACATCCGCGACATTGATGTTCTCACTGTTGGCTACACCTGCGATATAGTTTGACATCGAATTGGACAGACGACCCATATTACCTCCGAAATGGCGATTAAAGGAGGTCGCCTTATTATATGTAAATCCAAAATTGAGATTTGGTACAGTCTCGGAGGGGAGACGCAATGTAAGCACGCCGCCTATATTGTTGAGATAAAAGAATGTATTATCAAGTGATGTGGACTGACCCTGAGACGTGGAATTGCTGTTCTGACAATCCAGGTCGAGTGTGAAGCCAATCTCACTGTTACGATATACACCGATACCTGCCGGATTCTGAGAAAGTGTAGACAGGTCGCCGCCTAACGCCCCGAATGCGCCTCCCATTGACATAAACCGTGCCGTTCCTTTCATATCCGGCTGAACATATCTATATGCGTCTATCGCACTCTGTCCATATACTGCACCTCCGAAAGAAGATGATGCGAGCATACATATTAACCACCTTTTTTTCATATACCTGACTTTACTTATATAGTTTCGACATCGAGTTGTTCCCTATTAACGGCGGCCACCGCGTCCGCCGCCTACATGACCACCACCGCGTGAGCCACCTCCGAAACCGCCTGAGCTACGGGACGGGGAACTGTAGCTTCCACTTGAATGGCTGTTGTTGTAACTGCGGTTACTGTTATTATTGCTCTTATAACTGTTACTGTTATAACTATTATTACTCTTTTGGTTTCCGTTATTACTGTTATACCCCTTAGAAGGCGTACTTACGCTGCCGTTAGACTTGTTGTTATCAACCTTATAACCTCTATTGTTATTTAGAGTAGAACCGGCGGGACGACCGGTTGTGGAGGTACCCGGGCGGGTGGTCACACTACCCTCTTCACGAGATGAGTGAGAGTTGCCTCCGTAATATCCTCCGGCGGGATTACGATGTCCGCCATCACCTGCATTGCCACAGATGTTACCTTGTACAGAGTTGCCGGGACCGTATGCGGGACGTGTATTATTTCCGGGACGTGAAGAATGCGAACCATTCATATAACCCGGCTGAGGAGTATAGTGGTGATTACCCCCGACATAATGACCTGTACCAGGGCGTGAGACATGACCCGGACGGGTATTGTGGGCCCAACCGGGACGCGGACCTACGGGGACACGACCACCCGGACGATAATCGTATGACGGACGAACCCATCCCCATGCCGGACCGGGAACAGGATTCCAGCCCCAACCCCATGAGGGAGCCCATACACCTCCCCATGACCATGAGGGATACCAGAAATTTCCGTAGGCATATGTCCATGTGGGTCCCCATACCGGACTCCAGCCGTATGAATAGCCGGGCCACCAGAAAGGGTCATTAAATCCGATTGCGAACGGACCGAAACTCAGACTCCAATAAGAGCCGGGATAGTAATACGGGGAGAATGAAGGAATGCCATTGAAATTATATACAACCTCCACATTTCCGTAAGAATTGTTCAACACATCCTGCACCAACTCCGCATTATCAACTACAATCGTAGGATTGTAGAAGTTCTGAATAGCCTGGGTATAGACAAAGTCTTCGCCATTTGCAACAGCCGTTCCGATAGTATCGACGGGGGTAACATAATACTGACCCCTGCGGTTGTAGGCATCTACATCCTGCTCTTGAAAATTGCTTATATAATTGGATGTCATTTTTGAAGACTTCTTAACCGTATTACTTTTTTTGGGATTATAATAGATATCGTCCTCAAAATCGTATGCATTGACTGCAATACCCGACACCAATATCATCGAGCCGAGAAGTAAAAGACCTTTATTAACTTTTCTCATGGGACTAAATATTTATCGTTATAATTTATAGACACTTTAAAATTAAAAAAGTTTAAACCATCACCATCTTACCTTCACATATTCAGATAAAAATCACCTGTCAATGTCTTGTACTCATCCGTATATCGGCCACGTTCCGTCTCAATTATCAGTTCTGACACGGAATGAGCACAGTCCCTTCCCTCATTTCCTACAGGTTTTACAGCCTCAAGCATAACTCTTTTTTCGGGAGCTTCCTTGTTACCACGCACAAACATAATTCTCGAAATATCAAGCCCCTCCTTCTCTGCTTTACTGATAATCACTTCAGAACGTTCCGCCGGCGATATCAAGGCCAATCTTCCTCCCGGTTTCAACATCAGAGATGCCAGTTCGACAAGCCGAAGAGGTGATAAACTGCCGTCATGACGTGCAACAGCACGGGATGACAATGGGTGACTGACTCCCGCATTAAAAAAGGGAGGATTTGAAACTATCAGGTCATATTTTTCTCTCCACTGCTCTGCCATCAGATTGACATCTATACAGAATGCGTTTAACCTGTTTTTCCATGGAGATTCATTAAAATTGTACAAGCACTCTCCAACAGACTCCTCATCTATGTCTATCGCATCAACGATAGAATTTCCGAACCGTTGAGCCAACATAAGTGCGATAAGACCACATCCACATCCTGCATCGAGGATACGCTCAGGTGACATATGCGCATCTCCGGCCCATGCGCCAATCAATACTCCATCAACACCCACACGCATACTGCTGCGCGAATGGTAGACGGAAAATTTCTTGAATCGAAAAGGAGGCAAAATCTTTTTCATAATCTATATCTTTAACAAATATACTGAAAAAAGTTGAGAAATACACACTATTTTGACTAACTTTGCACTCCTGATGTCATGTACTCTGATGAGTCGGGGACAGACGTAACTGCAAATAAGCGTAAGATAAGAGATGAGAAAAAAAGAGGAGAGTGTTTCTGAGCATATCAACGATAAACCGTTAGTGATAATGAAACAGATAGAGGGAGAAGATTATTCGGAAGAACAAATCCATATTCCACTGAAAAACCTGCCGGTTATAACCCTGCAGGATTGTCCTCCTTTCCCCTATACGGGAGCAGCGGTCACTATCAAGGGTGAGCTAAACTCCAATATTGTCTCCGATGTCATCGAACACAATAAGTACGCATTTCTTACATACGCACCATTGTCCTATTCCGACCCGAATGTCGATGATATGCACCGGATTGGTGTTGTGGCACGCATAATGCATCGCATGGTAGGGCCTGATGAGGAGATACACGCCTTTTGTGAGGTTCTGAGCCGCTGTAAAGTATCTCGGTTCATTAAATCTAACGGAGGTTATAAAGCCAACCTGATACCGTATGAATACGTGGTTGGAGACACAATGCCAATCACCGCGTTGATAGACCGCCTTACCGAGCGTTTCAGTTATTTCCTGCAGACCAAAGGTTTTCCGCAAGTGGAACAGCTCCAGGAGATAATTAAAAACAGTGACTCCCCCTTCATGGCAATTGGTATTATGGCCAATCAGATGCCTTTCAGCGAAAAGCTCAAACAGGAAGCTCTGGAAATTCCAGATTTGCATGAGATGGCCACATTCCTGCTTCAGCATCTCGAGGTAAGCATCAAGTTAGCCGAACTAAATCGAGAAATCGAAGACAGGACCAAAGCCGAGCTTACCGAACAGCAGCGTGATACGTTCCTCAATGCACAAATAAAGCACATACAGGATGAATTGGGACAAGGTTCAACCGGAGATTTGGAAGAACTGGAGAAGAGAGCCTCTGAATTGAAATGGGACGATGATACGGAATTACATTTCAGACGAGAGCTCAACAAACTGACCCGGTATAATATTTCCTCTCCCGACTACAGCATACAGTACAGTTATCTTGACCGTCTGCTCTCCCTCCCCTGGCAACACTATTCCGATGATGATTTCTCACTTGACAAAGTTGAGAAAACGCTGAATCGTGACCATTTCGGACTTGAAAAAGTGAAAGAGAGGATTCTGGAACAGATGGCTGTGATTAAGTTGCGCAATGACACGCATGCTCCCATTCTTTGTCTGGTCGGACCTCCCGGAGTGGGTAAAACGTCACTCGGACGCTCTATTGCAGACGCTATGGGCCGCGAATACCAACGGATTTCTTTCGGCGGACTTCATGATGAAGCTGAAATCAGGGGACATAGACGTACTTATATAGGTGCAATGCCCGGACGTATCATTGCTGCACTTGAGAAATGCAAGACCAACAATCCTGTCATAGTCCTCGACGAGATAGATAAAATCGGTGCAGACTTCAAAGGTGACCCTGCGAGCGCTCTGCTCGAGGTGCTTGACCCCGAACAGAACAAGGCATTTCATGATAACTATCTCGACATAGATTATGACCTGAGTCATATCCTTTTTATAGCAACTGCCAATTCTCTCTCCACCATCTCCGCACCTTTATTGGACCGAATGGAGATAATATCACTCAGCGGATATATAACAGCTGAAAAAGCAGAGATTGCCAAAAAGCATCTTCTGCCGCGTCTTCTGGTGCAACACGGATTTGAAAAAGGTGAGATTGATATAATGCGTCCCGCTCTGACATATATGATTGACTATTTCACACGAGAATCAGGAGTAAGAAAGCTTGAAAAGGTTATCGCAAAAATACTCAGAAAAGTAGCGCGTCTGAAAGTTTCCGGTCAGGAATATCCTACTATGATTGACAAGGCTACTGTCAAGCAATTATTAGGCAAGGAGGAATTCACACCGGATATGTATGAGAATAATGACTATATCGGTGTAGTCACGGGACTTGCCTGGACATCTGTCGGAGGTGAAATTCTATTTATCGAGTCATCTGTCACCAAAGGCACGGACAAACTCCGCCTTACCGGCAATCTCGGTGATGTCATGAAAGAATCGGCTACAATAGCTGTCCAATATCTTAAAGCTCATTGCGATACCATTGGACTGAAGCCGGAGGATTTCGAGTCCAAGGATATACATATTCACGTCCCGGAAGGTGCTATCCCAAAGGATGGACCGTCAGCCGGAATCACTATGGCTACATCTGTCGCCTCAGCCTTGACCGGCCGTAAGGTCAAAAGCCATCTCGCAATGACCGGAGAGATAACATTAAGAGGGAAAGTCCTTCCGGTAGGTGGTATCAAGGAGAAAATTATAGCGGCAAAGCGTGCCGGTATTCAGGAGATTATCCTTTCCAAAGAAAACCGAAAGGATATCGAGGAAATCAACACGCGATACCTCAAGGGACTCAACTTCATCTATGTGGAGAAAATCGAGGATGTCTTGAGACATGCACTTATCTGAGAGCATTTCCCACGGCAGGTATCAATAAGCTGATGTATGATGCATCAATGAGTTGATGTATTATGGGACGTTTTACCGGTTCCATGGGTATGTTTACGCCTGTTCGAAGACTTGCCGCGTCGTGACTTATTATGCCCGGTATGACCTTTGGTGGATTTGATTTCTTCTGCCAACTGCTCCATTCCGAACCTACTTATGTCACCCCGCTCTATCTTGTTGCCTAAGGAACGCTCGATACCTTTCATACGTCTTTGTTCCTTTTCGCTGACAAGAGTGATAGCTTTACCTGCGCGATTGGCACGGGCTGTTCTGCCAACACGATGCACATAATCTTCCGCCTCATGCGGGACATCGTGGTTGATTACCATCTCTATATCATCCACATCAATCCCTCGTGCCACAATATCGGTTGCAAACAGGATATTGATGCGTCCCGACTTGAAATCCAGCATTACCTGCTCACGCTTGGACTGTTCCAGGTCCGAGTGCATCTCACCGACGGTGACGTTCTTCAATTTTATTTTACGAGACAACTCCTTGACCTTAATTTTTGAGCCTGCGAATACTATGACTCGATGTGGCTCACTCTCCTTAAATATATTATATAGGATTTGCTCCTTCTGCATCTCGGTGCAAAAATATGCAATCTGCGCAATTTTGTCAGCCGGTTTTGATACTGCCAATTTTATTTCTGCCGGACAGTTCAATATCGATTGTGCCAGCTGTTGTATCTTACGCGGCATAGTGGCCGAGAAGAGAAGCGTCTGCCTTTCTTTAGGAAGATGGGAAACAATACTCATTATGTCATCATAAAATCCCATATCCAGCATTCGGTCAGCCTCATCCAATATTAAAAATGACACTTTATCCAGACTTACCGAGCCCATCTGCAGATGAGCCTTTAACCGTCCGGGAGTGGCGATAACCACATCGGCTCCCATCTTTAGACCTCGACGTTGCTGTTCATAGGTGTGCCCGTCTGTGCCTCCATATATGGGAAGAGAGGATATCGGCATAAAATATGAGAAGCCTTGCATCTGACGGTCTATCTGTTGCGCAAGCTCACGTGTTGGTGACATTATGACACAATTCACACGGTCCTGAGGATAATCACCGCTGCATATCATATCTATTATCGGAAGCAGGAAAGCGGCAGTCTTGCCTGTCCCGGTCTGCGCACATGCAAGCAGGTCGCGTCCTTGCAGTATAATAGGAATTGCCTTCTCCTGAATAGGCGTACACTCATCAAAATGCATATCCCAGAGAGCATCTAACAGGTCGTCACTCTCGAAAAGCTCGTCAAATCTCATCAGATAAAAAAATTACGATACCTAATATACTGATTTAATTACACTTGGATAGTATAATCAAAATTTCTCTAAAAATATTTACAAAATTAATAAGATTTTTCAAAACTATTTACGATTGGCCGTGTTATTATAATAGAACGAACAAAAATGCAACAACAATGAAAACTAAACAAACTTTTGAACAACGTCTTGTAGGCCTTCAGGCTAATCTCCTTAACTTCGCATTCCAATTGACTTCAAGCCGCGAAGAGGCTGAAGACCTTTTGCAAGATACTACTCTTAAAGTACTCACCAACAAGGATAAATATGTTGATAATACCAACTTTAAGGGGTGGGTGTTTACTATTATGCGTAATATATTTATCAATAATTACCGCAAAGTAGTGAGTAATCAAACAGTTATAGACCATTCTGAAGATTTGTATCAATTAAATATGCCGCAGGAGTCGGGCTTTCTAACCCCGGAAGGTACCTTCAATGTGAAAGAAATTAATGCTACCATTAATAGTTTCTCCGATGAATACCGCATTCCGTTCTCGATGCATGTGGCAGGATATAAATACTATGAGATTGCTGAAAAGATGCATCTGCCGCTTGGCACGGTGAAGAGCCGCATCTTCTTCGCACGCCAGAAACTACAGGATTTACTTCACGATTATCGTTAAGATAATCCACTGTATATTATATAGCTATATTCGGTTTTGTAATTTTTTTCAAAATTGGTTGCAACTTTTTGTGCAAATAATTTTGAAGCCCCGGAAAAAAATCTTAACTTTGCACTCGCAAATGAGGCGGGATAGCTCAGTTGGTTAGAGCGTCGGATTCATAACCCGGAGGTCTCGAG